>JAPPPC010000899.1 GCA_028817685.1 Rhodospirillaceae bacterium | reverse complement strand
CTCCGATCCTTCCTGAACGCGTAGAATCAAGGCAAGATCGACCCCTTTCCAGCGACAGGAGGCCGCTTCATGACCGAGCCCCGACAACTCCGGCTTTGGGCGCAAGGGGACGCGCATGTGGGCCGTGACCTGCAATATGGCCGGACCAGCCTGTCCGACGCACTGTCCCAATCGGAGTTCGGCGGCGATTTGGGCGGTCCGTCCTTCGAATGGGATTTCGCGGTCAATGTCGGCGATTATTGCGGCTACCGCGATCTGCCGAGCGATGCGGAAGGCGAGGAAATCATCAAGCAGTTCGGCGTCCTGAAGAAACACCGCCGCGAACAGATTTACTCGCTCTCCGGCAACCACGACCGAAATGGGCTGCACCAGCCGGACGGCGCCTGGTTCCAGAAATGGATCGATCCGATGGGCGAGAACACCGAATTCTCCGGCATCGACCGGGCGCACTACCCCTTCCCGATCGAGGGCACGTGGGAACGCTACGCGATCCATGCGGGCAACATGGTCATCCTGATGCTGAGCGACGTGAACGAGAAGACGCACAAGAAGGGCCGCGGCGAGTTGGAGGGCAATCCGGGCGGCGTGGTCACGCAGGAAACCTTCGAATGGTGGAAAGATCAGGTGAACAAACACCGCGACAAGATCGTCGTGACCGCGCATCACTACGTGCTGAAGGAAACCACCTTCGCCTCGGGCCTGTGGGAGGGCATGCGCAAGGATCCGGAGGGGAACTGGATCCAGGATTATCACCGCTATATCGAGGAAGGGTCGCCCGCCGGTGCCTCCTTCCTGTGCTGGGTCGGCGGCCGGTTCGATTCCGGGCAGTTCGAGCGCTTCCTGGACGACAACCCCGGCGCCGTCGATATGTGGTTCGCCGGCCATACCCATTCCAACCCTGACGACCGCAAGGGCGGCCGCGGCTGCTTCGAGCGCGCATACGGCAACACCATGTTCATGAATATCTGCGCGCTGACCCGCTACATGGTGCCGGACAAGGCGATCCCGCACAGCTGGCTGCTGACCTTCACCGAAGGCAGCGACCGGGTGCGTGCGCAATGCTACATGCACACAGATGAATACCGGCCGCAGGGCTGGTACGACGAGGCGGAACGGTGGATCGACCTGACCACCGAATTCCGGTTCGATAACGCGTAGGAGCTGAGGATATGTCCGCCATCGAAAATGTTTTGTTCATCGTGGTCGACCAATGGCGCGGCGACACGATTTCCTTTCTTGGCCATCCCTGCGTCAAGACGCCGAACCTGGATGCGCTGTGCCGCGACGGCGTGACGTTCCGCAACCACTACGTTCAGGGCGCGCCCTGTGCGCCGGCACGCGCTTCGTTGCTGACCGGTCAGTACATGATGACCCACCGGGTCGTGCAGAACGGCATTCCAATGGATGCGCGGCACAACAATCTGGCTTATGAGCTGCAGCGGCTGGGATATGACCCGGCGCTGGTCGGCTACACGACGACCGCCCAGGACCCGCGCACCGTGCCGGAAAACGATCCCCGCTACCGGGTCGCCGGCGGGCTGATGCCGGGCTGGACACCGGTCGGGCGGCTCGACCCGGCCAAGCGGCCCTATTTCGACTGGCTTAGGCAACGCGGCATCGAGGTGCCCGACCCGCCGGAAGATATCTGGCTGCCCGCCGACGACAGCCCGACCGCCCCGTCGCGTATCGCCACGGAGAACTCGGATACCAGCTATGCGACAGAACACGGGCTCGCCTATCTGCGCGGCATGCAGGGTACGCCGTGGTTCCTGCATCTCGGCTACTACCGGCCGCATCCGCCCTTCATCGCCTCCGCCCCTTACAACACCGCACACGACCCGGCGGATACGCCCGCACCGACGCGGGCAGCGTCGCCCGCCGCTGAGGCGGAACAGCATCCGTTTCTGGCGCGTTACATCAATATGATCGGCAAGGGCAGTTTCTTCCAAGACGGCCAAGGGCTGTGCAGCGAAATGAGCCTGGAAGAGATCGCCAATATGCGCGCGGCGTACTATGGGCTGATCGCGGAAGTGGACGACCATCTCGGCCGTGTCGTCGACTTTCTCAAGAACAGCGGGCAGTACGACAACACGTTGATCGTGTTCACCTCCGACCATGGCGAACAGCTGGGCGACCATCACCTGTTGGGCAAGCTCGGCTATTTCGACGAGTCCTATCATATCCCGATGGTGATCCGGGACCCGCGCGCCAGCGCCGATGGCACCCGGGGGACGATCGCGGACGCCTTCACCGAAGCGGTCGACGTGATGCCGACGATCCTCGATTGGCTCGGCGCCCCGGCGCCGCGGGACTGCGCCGGCGCTTCGCTGATGCCGTTCGTCGCCGGAGAGACACCGGCGGATTGGCGCACGGAAGTGCATTGGGAGTTCGATTTCCGCCCCTACTTTGCCGCTGCCGGAAAACCGCCGCCCTTCGGTCTTTCGATCGACCAGTGCGGCATGGCGGTCATCCGAAGCGCGGACGCCAAGTATGTCCATTTCGACGCGCTGCCGCCGCTTTTCTTCGACCTCGAAGCCGATCCGGACCAATTCGAAAACCGGGTTGAGGACCCCGCCTATACCGGCCGCGTCTTGGAGTATGCGCAGAAGATGCTGTCCTGGCGAATGCGCCACGCGGAACGCACATTGACGGGTTATTCGGCAACGCCAGAAGGGCTGATTAAGATCGCCTAAACATTATAAGCGCGCTTAATAGATTGAATTTCCGTTTCCAGCGCCTGCAGAAACTGTGACCTGTCGCGTTTGCTGAAGGCCGGGTTGTTGCCGCTTACCTCGCCGGTATCCCGCAGATGCCCCATTAGTTCGCGCATCGCCACGGCCGTTCCGATATTGTCGACGGTGAAAGG
>JAPPPC010000205.1 GCA_028817685.1 Rhodospirillaceae bacterium | reverse complement strand
GTCCGGAAGGTTTGCGGGATCACCGTCCTCGAGCCAAGCCCGAAGCAGCGGCGGAAGGGTGCGGCGCCAGACGGCAAGTTCGGTGCCTTGTCTGTTGAAGACGGATAGGCCATCCGCCGAGTCGCATGTTTCAATGCCCATTTCCGGCACGGCGCCGGCCTCAATCGCCTGTGTTTGAACCATCGCCATATCAGAATGACTCCCGGATCATGGCTTCGAAGTCGTCCTCTGTCGCACTGCGCGGGTTGGTCACAGCGGATAGATCCTTCATCGCATAGGCGATCAGCTCGGGGATGTCTTGCTCTTCGACGCCCATCTCACCAAGGCCGGACGGCAACCCAATCGCGTCATTCATGGCCGATACCGCCTCAGCAAGATCCGCCCCAGGCGCTAACCCTATGGCCTGACGAAGACGTTCGTATTTTTCGCCACATTCGGGGGCGTTGAACCGGAGCACCGCGGGCAGAAAGACAGCGTTGAGGGTACCGTGATGCAGGTTGAGGCGCTCGATCCGTCCTGCCGCGTGGCTCATGGCGTGCACCGCGCCCAATCCCTTGATGAAGGACAGAGCCCCTTCCGTCGAGCACATCATCATCTGCCAGCGTGCCTCGCGATCGCCGCCATCCTTTACGGCGACGGGCAGATGGCGCCACCCGCGCCATAATCCGTCCAGGGCCACACCGTCCGCTGGGGGATTTATGGTCGGGGTCAGAAAGGCCTCAATGCAATGGGTGATCGCGTCCATGCCGGTGGCCGCCGTCATCGCTGTCGGCAATCCCAAGGTGAGTTCCGGATCGCATATGGCCGCTTTCGGAACGAAGAGCGGGCTTGCGAAGGTTAGCTTCCGGCCATCCGCCATGATGATGACAAATCCGACGGAGACCTCGCTGCCCGTTCCGGACGTGGTCGGCACGGCGATCAAGGGCGCGACCGACTTCACGAGCTTGGCTCCGCCGGCGAGTGGATCGTACTGTGCCAGCGGGCCGCCGCTGCCCGCGAGCAGCGCGACTGCCTAGCCCATATCCATCGAGGACCCGCCGCCGATGCAGAGCACGCCGTCGCATCCGTCCGCGGTGTATTGGTCGAATGCTTTTAGGACTGCGGCTTCCGTTGGGTTGCCGGGCGTGCCGTCGAAGATCGAGACCGGTACGTCGCCATCCAGCGTATCCGTGATCGTGTCGACCAACCCTGCCGCCCGGACACCGGCATCCGTGGCAATAAAGGGTTTCGAAATTCCCGCGCGGCGCAGCGCGGACGGAATCCGCTGAATGGCGCCGAAATCGAAATGCGTTGTCGTCAGATATGTCAGTGTAGCCATGTTTAACCCGATTTTTTGAGGCGCTGCGCGTGCCACGCGACGTGATCGCGCATGAAGCTCGAAATGAAATAGTAGGAGTGGTCATATCCCGGCTGCATGCGGAGTTGCAGATCCACACCGGCGTCGTTGCAGGCCTCTTGAAGCCGCTCCGGCTGCAACTGTTCGCGCAGGAAATCGTCGGCATCGCCCTGATCGACCAGGATGTCGCCGGACCAGCCGCGGGCCCGCAGCAATGCGCAGGCGTCATAGTCGGACCAGCGCGTCCGGTCGTCGCCGAGATAGCGGCCCAGCGCCTTATGTCCCCAGGGGACCTCGGTGGGCGCGACGATCGGGGCAAAGGCCGAGACCGAGCCGTAGGTGCCGGGATTTTTTAAAGCGATCGTCAATGCCCCGTGACCGCCCATGGAATGCCCAAAGATTCCCTGCCGGGAAAGGTCTGCAGTATCGACTTCTGCCGCGATCAGCTTTGGCAATTCTTCGACGATGTAGGCGTACATCCGGTAGTTCTTCGCCCAGGGCTGCTGCGTCGCATTGACGTAAAAACCCTGCCCCCTTGCCGAAATCGTACTCGTCCGCGGCATCCGGGACGTCCTCCCCGCGCGGGCTCGTATCCGGGCAAACCACGATGACCCCGAATTCGGCCGCCCAGGCCTGAAACCCCGCTTTGGTCGTGACGTTCTCCCACGTGCAGGTGAGACCGGACAGGTATGTCAGGACCGGGACGGGCCCCGCTTCCGCCTGCGGTGGGGTATAGACCGCGATTTCCATGCTGCAGCCCAACTCGCTGCTGTCGTGACCATAGACGGCCTGACGGCCGCCGAAGCACGCCCACTCTGACTGAATCTCCAATGAGAAAATTCCCTACTGTTGAACGCGCATCATAGAGGCGCGGTAAGCGCCGTGTCGCCGCACGTTACAAATGCCGGCGACATGGGCGCAATTTTCCGATATTCCCGCCCTTCCTACTTGCCGAGATTATCGACCAGGAATTCCGAGAACGCGTCCCAGGAATGTTCGTCGGCAACCTTGCGGTATCGTTTCGAGCCGAACACCGTGAAGGCGTGCGGCGCGCCGGAGTACACCTGCATTTCGTACATGACGCCGGCCGCTTCCAGCTCCTTCGACAGGTTCGCAAGCTGGTCCATACTGATCGCCTTGTCGGCGCCGCCATGTGCGATGAGCAACGGCGGTGTGGATTTCGCGTAGCTTTGTCCGGCGGGCGTCTTCAGGCCGCCATGGAAGCTCGCATAGCCGGCAATGTCGCTGGCCTTGCCGGAGCGCGCCAGTTCCAGCGCCGCGGCGCCGCCGAAGCAATAGCCCATGACAACTGCCTTGCCCGGAGAGGATTTGCGCGCCTCGCTGAGGCCGCCCAGGATCAGGCTGCGCATCCGGTCACGGTTTTTGTAGAGTTTGCCCGTCTCGGCCTTCTTGGCCCCGGTTTCGACGGGACGGTTGCCTTTACCGTACAGATCGACGGCGAACGCGTCGTAGCCCATCGAAGCGAGCATGTCGGCACGCTTATGCTCGTACTCGGTCAGGCCGTCCCAGTCG
>JAPPPC010000113.1 GCA_028817685.1 Rhodospirillaceae bacterium | reverse complement strand
TGAGCACTGGGGCCATTGCCGCAACCCGTGGAATCCGAACCATGTGACCGGCGGTTCGTCGAGCGGTTCCGGCTCCGCCGTCGGCGGGCGTCTGGTGTTCGGCGCACTGGGCTCGGATACGGGCGGGTCGGTGCGGTTGCCCTCGGCCTGTTGCGGTCTCGTCGGCATGAAAGGTACGCAGACGAGGGTTAGCCGCTACGGCGTCATGGGCCTTTCCTTTTCGCTCGACAATGTCGGGCCACTGACCCGCACCGTGCGCGACAATGCCCGCATGATGCAGATCATCGCTGGCCCCGACCCGAAGGACCTCACTGCCGCCAGCGTGCCGGTGGATGATTACGAGGCGGCGACGCTGGACGCCGACGTCAAGGGGCTGCGGATCGCGGTGCCGTCGAACTATTACTATGACGGCGCTTCGGACGATGTCCGCGCCCTGATGGAGGAAAGCCTGAAGGTCTTCGAGTCGATGGGCGCCACCATCGTCACGGTCGAGGTGCCCCATCACGACATTCTGCCCGACCTGGCGATCGCCCTGCGCGGACCGGAGGGCTCGGTGCTGCATCAGGCCTGGATGCGCGATCGGCCGCAGGATTACGGTGCGCAGGTGAAGGCGCGGCTCGAGCCGGGCCTCGCCATCTCAGGCACCGAATATGTGACCTCGCAGCAGATCCGCCCGAAGATCACTCAAAGCTTCGTCGATGCGGTCTTCGCCGAGGCGGATGTCTTCCACGCCCCCACCGTCAACATCCCGGTACCGTCCATCGACGAGACCGACGTGAAGGCGTCGCCGAACTTCCCGGCGGTGGTCGCCGGCATGGTGCATTGCACCCGCCCGATCAACTATCTGGGCCTGCCCTCGCTCGCCGTGCCGGCCGGTTTCTCGGACAACGGCCTGCCAGCCTCCTTCCAGCTCATCGGCCGGCCCTTCGCCGAAGCGACGCTCTATCGTGCGGCGGCGGCCTATGAGGCGGAAACCCGGTTTTTCGAGAACGCACCGGTTGACAGCTAGAAAGGAACTGCTTGAAATACGTGCGCTGAGACGATGATGGGAGAAAGCGCGATGTTCCAGCTTGGCGAGTCACCGGTCGCGGGCGCAACTGCTTGGAAGGCGCCGGAATTTGCCGATCCCGCGCCGCTCTACATCGCGTTGGGCGACCGCGAGCGGGCGGCAATCGATCAGATCATGGCGGCGTCTCCCGTGAAGGACGCGCCGTTCCGCGACATCACCCGGGACATGTTCTCCCATCCAGACCTGGACGGCACCCTGGCGCGCGTCTTTGCTGAGATCACACAGGGCCGGGGTCTTGCCGTGCTGCGCGGCATTCCGGTCGAACGTTACGACGTCGCGGATATCGAGCGCATCTATTGGGGGATCGGCAGCCATTTGGGTTTCGGCCATTCGCAAAGTGCGCGTGGCGACCATATGGGCCATGTGCTCGACGAAACGAAACCTGGCGAGCGGCAAAGCGCCCGAGGCTATCTCAGCCGCCGCCACCTCGCCCTGCATACCGACCTATCCGAAATCGTCGGGCTGATGTGCGTGCGCCAGGCCAAGGCCGGTGGTGAGAGCGTCTTCGTCAGCGCGCCCGCCGTCTACAACACGGTGCTGGCCGAGCATCCGGAGTACATGCCGGTGTACATGAAGGGGTTCCCCTACCATCGGCGCGGCGAGGAAGCGCCGGGTGCGGAACCGATCACCCCGTACGACATTCCGATCTTTTCCGCCGCGGACGGTGTGTTCAGCTGTTTCTACGTGCGCGGCATCTTCGAAGTCGGCTTGCGGGACCTGCAGCGCGACCTGACGCCCTTGAAAAGTGAAGCCCTCGACTATCTCGACGCGGTGATGAACCGGGACGATATCTGCCTGCACCTGCAGCTTGAGGCCGGCGATGCGGCCTTCACCAACAACCGCACCGTGCTGCACGCGCGCACCGAGTTCGAGGATTGGGACGAGCCGGACAAGAAGCGCTTGCTGCTGCGCCTGTGGCTTAAGTCCCGGGAGATGCGGCCGGTGATCGACAATATCGAGATCTACCGCAACGCAAGCGGTAATCTGGGCATCGACTATCAGCCTGGCCAGGAACCGGCGACACCCGAATTCCGCGCCCCGAACTATTGAGTTCGCATGTCAGAAAAGCTTGTGTCCTCTTCCTATGGCAGGCAGGCGGTAAACAAATTTTATGATTTACCCTATTAAGACGTGAACTCCAGATAAGATTCCCGGTCGGTGGGGGCGAGGATCGTGCGAACTGAAATTTGCGGGTTCGTCCGAAGAGCGGCGACGGTATTCCTTTTTGCAGTCTTGTTGGCGGGCCACGGAACCAACGGCGCCTCGGCCCAACAGCGCATTACCTTGGTTGTCGGAAATGGCGCTTACACCAATGTCGGCGCCCTGCCGAACCCGCCGAATGACGCCCGGCTCATCGCGAATACCTTGCGCAGCCTGAGTTTCGATGTCATCGAGCATATCGATGTGGACCAGAAAACCCTGAAGCGGGCGGTCAGCGAATTCGGTGACAAGCTGGAGGCGGCGGGCAAGGACGCAGTCGGGCTGTTCTACTATGCCGGTCATGGGGTTCAGGTCCGCGATGAGAACTTCTTGATCCCGGTCAATGCCGATATCGAGCGCGAAAAGGATGTCGATATCGAATCAGTGTCGGTGAACGCGGTGCTCGACAACATGGCCTTCGCGGGCAATCGGCTGAACATCGTTATCTTGGATGCGCGCCGCAATAACCCATACAAGGCGGGCTTCCGCTCCGCCGCACGGGGCCTGGCGAAAATGCAGGCGACCAAGGGGACGCTCGTCGCTTACGCAACAGCCCCGGGTGATGTCGCCGCCGACGGCACCGGCCGCAACAGCCCTTATTC
>JAPPPC010000380.1 GCA_028817685.1 Rhodospirillaceae bacterium | reverse complement strand
CCAGCACGCCGTGCATGACGTCGAGAAAGGCGTCGATGTCGCTCAACTGATCGTCGGTCGGGTCGGACAGGTCGCCGACATAGTTCTCCATGCGGCGCAGCAGTAAATCGAACAGCGGCTTGTCGACGGAATTGCGCAAATTCATCAAACGGTCGAGCCCGGCGTTGAACGATTCGAGAATACCGTCCTTGTCGGCGCCGTCGACGCGCATGTTCCCGACATGCACTTCGAAGGTATGCAGCTCATCGCGCACTTCCTCCTCGAAATCCGAGTCGACTTGAGCCTGATAGTTTTCGATTGTGTCCATTGCGGCGCCTCCAAGATTTTGCGCCGCGGACTGTAGGAACGGATCGTTCACGAACGGTTAAGATTTCCACCGCGATGGACCATCCAGAGTCCGATCATGGCCAAACCAAAACCTATAAGAGCATTCTGCGATAACGTTTCGTCCAATATTAGCCACCCGAGGACGGCCGTGAGGCCCGGCGTGATGTAGAAGTTCGCGGTCACGTTGCCTGCCGTGCCGGTTTTGAGCATGTAGAGATAGAGTCCCATCCCGCCAAGCGAGACGCCGAAGGTCAGGTAGACGAAGCTCCAGAGCGCCGGTTGCGTCAGCGATATGGTGATGTCCTCGAAGCCGAGAACGACGGCCCAACAGAACAACGCGGCGGCGGCCAGTTGCACGCCGTTCGTCGTCACCAGGCTCGCCGTCTTGCAGTAGCGGGCGTAGTAGAGCGTGCCGGCGACGAAACTGAAGCAGGAGAGCACACCCCAAATCACGCCGCGCGTATGGCCGAGATCGACAATATTGATGCCAGCAACGATGGCGACACCCGCCGTCCCGAGCAGGAACCCCGCCCATTGCAGGAGTCGGAACCGATCGCCCAGCACCGGACCCGACAGAAAAGCGGGCAGCAAAGGCTGCAGCGAGCCGATCTGCGCCATGCTGGCAGCCGAGATATCGACCATCGCCCAGTGGGCCGCCGACAGATAGGCGCCGTTGAGCAGGATTCCGGATATGGCCAGATGCGGCCAAAGGCGACGCGCCTCGGACCAGTCGCTCAGCGGTTTCAGCAAAAAACTCGCCGGCAGCAGGATCAGCGCCGCCAATGTGAAACGGCTCGCCAGAAAGGTGATGGGTGAGACGTCTTGTACCCCGGCGCGCACTGCGATGAAGGCGCCGCTCCATAGGAAAACGAACAGCAGTGGTGCCAAAACATTCACAGTCGGTTTCCTCGGTGCACAGGGCGGCAGAGTGTGCCCGATTGCATCGGTAGCGACAACGCACGGGCTGGCGTCCAAGGGCGGATCGGGTAAGCTGATGGTAACGGAATAGAGACGAACAGGGAGAGACGTCATGCGCGGTATCGTATTCACGGGTGATCGTAAGCTGGAAATCATGGAGTTTCCGGATCCGGAACCGGGCCCGCGCGAGGTCGTTTTGGAGATCAAGGCGTCCGGCATGTGCGGCAGCGATCTGCACCAGTATCGCCGCTCCAGCAGCGGAGACTCGCAAGCAGGCGGTGTCCGGCGGAGTACCGAGCCGACCATCGCGGGGCACGAACCTTGCGGTGTCGTGGCGGCGATCGGGTCCAACGTGCTGGAGCATGAGGCGCGGATCGGCCAGCGGGTGATGGACCATCACTATGAAGGGTGCGGCACCTGCAAGCATTGCTCGGCGGGCTGGGCGCAAATGTGCCTGGAGGGAACGACCGTATTCGGATCCGGCGGCCACGGTGCGCACGCAAAATATATGAAGGTGCCGGTCAGTACTTTGGTCCCGTTGCCGGACGCGCTGTCCTTTGAGGTTGGCGCGGCGATCTCTTGCGGCACCGGCACGGCCTATGGCGCACTGCGCCGCCTGTCGCTGCATGGCGACGAGACCATCGCGATCTTCGGGCAGGGACCGGTGGGCCTGTCCGCGACGCAGCTTGCCGTCGCCATGGGCGCCCGGGTCATCGCGCTCGATACCTCGCCGGAGCGCCGCGAGCTCGCCAAGGAATTCGGTGCGCATGAAGTGATCGGTCCGGAATCGAACGATCCGGTCGAGGCGATCCGTGAACTGACTCACGGCGAGGGCGCCCACAAGACGCTCGACTGCTCCTCCGCACCGTCCGCGCGCCGGGCGGCGGTGCAGGCGGCGCGATCCTGGGGCACGGCGTGTTTCGTCGGCGAACGCGGCGAGGTGACGCTGGACGTTAGCGCCGATTTGCTGCGTCGCCAGATTACGCTGGTTGGCAGTTGGACCTTCTCGAAAATCGGTCAGGCGGATTGCGCGGAATTCGTCGCCGATCGCAACATCGATGTGGGCAAGCTGTTCACCGACCGTTGGACCCTGGACCAGGCGGAAGAGGCCTACACGCTGTTCGACACCCAATCGACCGGCAAGGGTGTCATCATTCCGAACTAGAGGAAGCATCTCATGGTCGATCGACTGGGCTATCGCATGAAGTTTGGCGTCATTGCGCCGTCGACCAATACGATCGTGCAGCCGGAATTCGATGCGATGAGCCCGCATGGCGTGACCAGCCATTTTTCGCGCATCCACATTCCGGACGATCCGTTGGGCGGCGACGATGATTTCGAGCTGCTGATGGAACGCATCCGCGCGGAGCTGATGCAGGCGGTCGACCGGGTGATGACCGCACGGCCGGGTCATGTGGTGATGGGCATGTCCTCGGAGACCTTCTGGGGCGGCCTGCAAGGTTCGATTGAATTGAAAGCCAAGCTGGAGGAACGCGCCGGCATGGCGGTGACCATGGGCTCCGACGCGTCGCAGGCGGCGCTGCGCTGTTATGGCGACATCAAGCGTATCGCGGTGATGACACCCTATATGCCGGGCGGCGACGAGGAAGTGCGCAAATTCTTCACCG
>JAPPPC010000246.1:2748-11939 GCA_028817685.1 Rhodospirillaceae bacterium | reverse complement strand
CCGTCCCCTTTTGCCGGTCCGCGAGATACGAAATTTGCTGAAAGGTGAAAAAGCTGATGCCGAGCGTCAGGATGATGTTCCAGGGCTGGTGTTCACTGCCGGCGAGCCAGGCGAGCGATCCGGCAAAAAAATCCGCGTATTTGAAGACACCGATGATCGCCAGGTTGAGCACGATGCCCAAGACGACGAGGACGCGCCGCTGGAACCGCTGGAAGACCCGGGAAAACAGCCAATTGACCGCGATGGAGAACAACAGCAGCGGGACCAGCCGGATTTCCCAATAGCCGTAGAAGATCAAAGACGCCAGGATGAGCAACCATTCGCGCAATACCCGCTGATCCCGACAGGCGTAGTAGGCCAACAAGGCGGCCGGCAGAAACACAAGCAGGAAAAGTTGTGAGTTGAAGAGCATGAGATCATCGGTGGCGACAACGTCGCTAGACTTACTAAACCATGCACCGCACGTTCTCAATTTAGACGCGCCCTATGCAGCATAACGACGGAACATCGATGTTATGAAGGATGCCATCGTCGACTATCGAAGCGACCTGCTGGTGCCGCCAAGCGACGCTGTAAAGACAGCCGTGGCGGCGGCGCTGGAACTAAAACCGGAATTCGAACTCCGGGGCGGCACGCACCAGTCGGCGCTTGAAGAAAGAGTCGCCACACTGCTGGGCAAAGAGGACTCGCTCCTCTTTCCAACCTGCACCATGGCGAATCAGGCGGCACTGATCCTGCATTGTCGGCCTGGCGACGCGGCCATCGCGGAAGGCGACGCTCATATGATCACCTCGGAAGCCGGCGCGCCGGCCAGCCTCGCTGGGGCCATCGTGCATGGCGTTCCCGGAGAAGACGGTATCCCGGATATGGCAGTGGTTGCAGCGCATCTGAAAGCGCCCGCCAGCGCGATTGCTCCCCGCGTTACAGCGCTGTTGCTGGAAAACACGCATCTGCGCTCCGGCGGCCGCGCGCTTGATCCCGCGCATACCGCCGAACTTCGTGTCCTGGCGGACGAAACCGAGACGGCCATTCACCTCGACGGCGCGCGCCTGTTCAATGCCGCCGTCGCCACCAGTGAGACGCTGTCCAACCTCGCCGCTATCGGCGATACGGTCTCGCTCAGCCTGAACAAGAGTCTTGGCGCCCCTTTCGGCGCCATGCTCGCCGGTCCGAATGCATTGATCGAAGAGACGTTGCGCATCCGGCACCGCCTCGGTGGCGGCTTTCGCCCCACCGCAATGATCGCCGCCGCGGCACTGGCAGCACTGGAATCATACGACCACATCGCGGAAGACCATCGCCGGGCAAAACAGCTGGAAAAGGCCCTGAACGCCCTACCTGGCCTCACCGTCTTGCCCGTCGAAACGAACATACTGTTCGTTACCGTGAGCTCAGAAACGCAAGAGTTTGTCGAAGGTCTCGACCGAAATGGCGTGAGAGTTTTGCCCTACGGGCCGAACCGAATTCGACTGGTCACGCACCGTGGAATCGACGATGACGGTGTCGCGCGTACGATAAATGCCTTCACGGCATTGCTCCGTAGCTAACCCTCCGCCTCATAGGGCGGCGCGACGCGCGGAACTTCGCTCATGATCGTGCCGGGAATATCCTCGATCAATTCTTCAATGTTGAAAAGTCCGTCACCGCCCTTGTGCAACGCTTTCAGCTCTTCGCCGAAATAATAATTGTGAATGCGGCCGCGTTCGACGTGGAAGACATGGCCGTTGATATCCAACGCGGCATCGGTGCACAGATAGGCGACCATGGGGGCGATGTGTTCCGGCCCGCGCGGGCGGCTGGCCCGGTCGAACTGCTCCTGCGTCATCAGCCCGCTTTCAAGCTTGCGCTGCCGGTTGGCGATAACGGCATCGTTTACGGTCATACGTGTATCCGCCGACGGGCAAATCGCATTGGCCGTTATCCCATAGCGGCTGGTTTCTTTGGCGATCGAGCGGGTCAAGCCGATGATGCCTGCCTTGGCAGCGCTGTAATTGCACTGCCCGACCGATCCTTTGAAAGCGTCCGACGAGAAATTCACGATGCGGCCCGATTTCGCTGTGCGCATATGCTTGATCGCGTGATGCGCCATCGCCCAATGCCCTTTGAGGTGCACCGAAACGACAAGGTCGAAATCTTCTTCGGTCATGTTCCAGATCATGCGTTCGCGCAGCAGGCCCGCGACATTGACCAGAATATCGATCTTGCCGTGATCGTCGACGACCTTCTGGACCATGCGGCCGGCGGCAGCGTAATCGGCAACGGAATCATAGTTCGCCTCGGCCTTACCGCCCGCCGCTTCGATTTCCGCAACGACTTCGTCGGCGGGTGCATCACCGGTGTTTTCCTCGCCATTGCGACCCACACCGGGATCGTTGACGGTGACAATCGCGCCCTGCTTCGCCAGCAAAAGCGCGACCTCCTTGCCAATGCCACGGCCGGCACCGGTGACGATGGCGGTTTTTCCTTTCAGGTGCATTCCGATCTCCCCAACCAAATTTTGTTCATCCAAGTTCAAGCGCCCGCGCGACGGTCTTGCGATGGTCGAGCGACGTTCCTAGCCGCATGCTCCAAGCAGCGGCGCGTCGGTACCAGAGCTGCTGGTCGAACTCTTTCACCTGGGCGTAGC
Source organism: Rhodospirillaceae bacterium (assembly GCA_028817685.1). Lineage (GTDB taxonomy): Bacteria > Pseudomonadota > Alphaproteobacteria > UBA8366. The sequence continues at coordinate 9,313 of JAPPPC010000246.1, read as the reverse complement.
CGCCATGGATCTGGTTGGCCTCGCGGATCACCATCTGACAACGTTCGTTGGTGTAGGCTTTCGCCGCGGCAACCGGAAGCGCCGCGTCCATCCCTTGGGCGATGTGCCAGGCGGCTTCCCGTGTTAAAAGCTCGGCACCATCGACCCAGGTGATCATGTCCGCACAGAGGTGCTGGATCGCTTGGAAGGATCCGATCGGATGACCGAACGCGACACGCTCTTTGGCGTAGTCAAAGGCCCGTTCCGCGGCTCGGCGGGTCGCCCCGACGACGAGTGCGCAGTTCAACACCACAGCGCGTTCCAGCATCGGTCGCGCCAATTCCCAACCCGCATCGACTGCACCGACAAGTGCATCCCCATCGACATGTACATTGTCAAACGCGACTTCGGATTGGGTATCACCCCCCATCGCCCGTTGCGCCACGCCGGCCACACCTTCCGCCTTCGTGTCGACGAGCAGCAAGCTCATCCCCTCTTCCGGCCCACCGGAAGGGTTGGACCGGACCGCGACAAGGCAATAATCGGCGCCTTCGAATGCCTCGACGAAGCGTTTTGTCCCGTTCAACCGCCAACCATTCCCATCCGGCTCTGCGGACATCGCCACCGCCTCCGGACCAGTCCCGGGTAGCCGTTTATTCCATGCCCAAGTGAGCAGGGATTCGCCGGCAGCGGCTTCGCTGAGAAGCCGTTCCGCCAATGGACCGCTCATGCCGTCAGCCACCGCATCAGCGAGCGTCAGACTCGCAACGGTGTGCGGATGCAATGGAACAGGTGCAAGCGCGCGGCCCGCCTCCTCGAACAGCAGGCAGAGCTGCGTGAAAGGCGCTTCGCTGCCTCCCTGCATCGCCGGCAAGGCAAGACCGAGCCAGCCCAGTTCAGCCAGCTGCTGCCACATCTCCGTGTCCAAGAGCTCGCTGCCATCCTCGATACGGCGTACCCGATCGGTATCGCATTCGGCCTCGAAATAGTGCCGGACCGCCTGCTGGATAACTTGTTCGTCTTCGTCGAGAAGGATGTCCATCGCCCTACTCCCGCGGTAGGTCGAGGCCGCGCCTGGCGATCGCCGTCCGCATCACCTGCGTGCTCCCGTGGCCGAAGGTGGACACCATGGCGCTGACATACTGCCTGGGGAAACTGCCGCCATTGGGCGCCTGATCCTCGTCCCAAAGCTGATGATAATCGCCCATGATTTGGCTCGCCGCCTCCGTCGCGCGAACCTGGAACTCCGGTCCCCAGACCTTCTCGGAGGAAATTTGGTAGGGCGGGTTTTCGCCGCGCCGCACCATCGACAGGCTTCGCATGGTGAAGAGCTTTGCCACGCGCGCCTCGCAATAAAGCTGCGCCACCTTGTCCTGAACGACCGGGTCCTTGGCCAACTCGCGGCCGATTTCGTCCTCTTTCAGGAAGCGCATCAGATCCTCGAAAGGCGACACGTAGGTGCAGTAGCGGCGCGCACCGGCGCGGCCGAGATTGAGCGCGCTGGCGCCGATATACCAACCCTTGTTGCGCTCGCCGAGCAGCGTGTCCTTGGGCACCCGAACGTCTTCGAAAAAGACTTCGTTCGTCCGCCCGCCCGGCAAAGTCCAAAGCGGCTGCACAGTGATACCGGGCGTGTCCATCGGCACCAGGAAGATCGAAATGCCCTTATGCTTCGGCGCGTCGGGATCGGTGCGGGCCATGAGATAGATGTGGGAGCTCTGCTCGGCCCGGGTCGTGAACACCTTCTGACCGTTGATTACAAAACCGTCCTCGTCCTCGACGGCGCGCGTCTTCAACGAACCCAGATCGGTCCCGCCGCTCGGTTCCGAATAGCCCAGCGCGAATGTCACCTCACCCTTCACGATGCGCGGCAGGAAGTACTTCTTCTGTGCTTCGGTCCCGGCGAACATGATCGCCGGCGCCTGTTCGATGAAGTTGCCAAGATTGAGCGGCACCCGTGCCCGGGCCAATTCCTCCTCGAAGATGTACTGGTCGATAAGGTCCGCGGCGCGGCCGCCATATTCCTCAGGCCAGCTCATGCCGATCCAGCCACGGTCACCGATCTTGCCAATCAGCTCCTTGGTCAACGGGCCTAGCCCATGACCCGCGGCAGACTGTTTCATCTCCTGCCGAATACCGTCCGACACGTGCTCGTCAAGAAAGTTTCGAATTTCGGCGCGAAACGCCTCGTTCTCCGGGGTGAAGCCGAAATCCTTGGATCGTCCCTCCGCAGCTTCCAGTCCGATACGAAAAGCGTAGACGCCACGCGGAGGGATCGCAAATTCACTTCACGGTTACGAGGCCCGCCTGCGGGTCGACGATCAAACGGTCGCCACTCTTGATCAGGGTTGTGACGTCACCATCCTCGAAGCGGTCGCACATCGGAAGGTCGGCGAGCGCCGCCCCTTGTGCCAGGATCGTGTTCGCCGTGTTGAACAGAATCGCCTTGGGGCAGATTCCGCGGGTCTTCATTTCATGCAGCATCCAGGCCGACGCCACGCCCCCCTTGGCCGTGTTCAGCACCAGGATCTTGTCCTTGTAGGATTGGCCGTAAAGCTTGTGCGCCTTGCGTGAGAAGACACCCTTGATGCGATCCAGGTCGTAGCGGGCAGAAAAATTGTCGTCGGCCACGAGGGCTTCGCCCTCGACCTTGTCGCCGATCCCCTTGTGACATTTGAGTTCATGGCTCATTGAATTTCTCCGGCGATGGCGGCGGCGACACAGTCTTCCATGCTGGCCAGTGCCGGCTCGTAGCCGTAGCCGCCAAGGATATTGACAATCTTCGCCGAATTGCTGAGCAACCGCGTCCAGCCGTTCGCTTCGCCGATTTCACGGGCGTACTGGTTGTAGAAACACGTTCCTTCCAGGACCTTGGCGCCCGCCGATTCAATCGTCGCGACAAAACCCATACGCGTCGCATCGGCATAGACCTGCGGCGAGGTGCAGACGATGACGGCAGTCGCGAATTTCTCACCGTCACACAGTCGCGCCACAGCCTGCATCTCGACGATGGACAGTTGCGGCGCGGCGATCACGACAACGTCGACCTTGTCCCCCTTACCGCCGAAATTGGACCGGAACGCATCGAGGGCATCCGCGGAGATGTCCTCGACCGGCAAGGCGTCTCCGGCAACATCGGCCAAGCTTTGCGCTTCAGGCGTGATGCCCGCCAAATGAAACAGCGGTGTCGAGCCGTAACTCGCCATCGCGGCACCGAGATGTTTCATCTCGTCGGAGGTCGGCACCACCTCCAATCCCTCGATCACGGGGACTTCCCAATAGGACCCGGCCTTCGCGCCGGCCACTGCACCAAGCACACCCCAATCCGTCAGCTCCCGCGGCTGCTCTGTCACGCGAAAGCGGCGCGTCGCCTGCCGGTTCTCATCCAAGTGCAGCCCATAACGCGGCGTCCTCCCGGTCAGGCCCGCGGCCAGCGCGGAGGGGCCGCCCTCGAAATTCGAGCGCGCGCCGCAGGCGCTGTTGGAGTAGATCACCACACCTGTGTCGCCATAGGCGACGTGATCGCCCAGCACCGGCGGCATGATCGTCTGATAGTTCACACAAGTATTCGTCATCAAGATGCCCATGCGTTCGCACGCCGCGATGGTACGGCGGTCGATATCGGCCATCTCTTCCGTCTGACCGAGCGGGCGATAGTAGTTGAGATCGACACCGCGGGGATCGGTGATCATCGGGATCGCAACCTGCGCCCCCTTATCGGCTAGGCCCTCCAGAAAGCTCACCCCCGGATCACCGACCGACTCGGGATCGATCATCATATGCGCCTGGCTGACCGGCACGAGATCCACGGCGTCGAACATCTCGCCCACCTTGATCTGATGGTCGATCGCCCAACGCCGCGCCGCGCCCTGCTCGCCCGCGAGCATTGCATGTTCTTCTTCGCTCAACTTCACCGAGACACCTCCCCCAAACAAACCGGCACTAGGCGCTCATCTCGGCCAGTTCCTCATCAGCCTGCTCGATCGCGCGGGCGAGTGCGCCTTGCAGCGCCTTGGCCGATTCCAGGGTCAGTTCGACGGCGGCCCTAGTACCCGGGCCGTCGCCGCCATTCATGAAGTCGATCGTGATCGCTTCATCCAGCAACGCGTGGTGCGGATGGTCATAGCAAACGACCGCCTGGCTCAATTTGAACCAGGCATTGCCGTCCTTGCCCTTGCCTTCCGCGTCGACGATTTCGACGATGGAGGTACACATGCCGGTTACGCCGAGAGGTGCTTTTCGAAGAAGGCGAACGTCTTCTGCCAGCTGTCCATCGCCTGTTCGACCCGGTACAGCGGGGTATAGTAGTACCAGATACCGTGGCCCGCATCGTCGTAGCGGTGGAACTCGTAATCCTTGCCGTGTTTCTTCAATTCTTCTTCATGCTGGTTGACCTGCTCCACGTTCGGCGCACGGTCGTCATTGCCGAAGATGCCGAGCAGCGGGCAGGACAGATCGGCCGTCATATCGATCGGCTGCACCGGCTGCTTTTCCGGACGGTCGTCTTCCGCCTGGACGACACGGCCGCCCCACAGATCGACGGCACAATCGATGTCGTCGCGTTTGCAGGCGTAGAGGAAGGTCTGCCGGCCGCCGGAGCAGCTGCCGATCAGCCCGACCTTGCCGTTGATCCAGGGTTGCGCGCGAAGCCATGCAACGGCACCCGCGGTATCGCCAACCATCTGATCGTCCGAGACGCCGCCTTCGGCGCGCGCCTTGGCCGCGACATCGTCCGACGGCCCGTAACCGATCCGGTCATAGAGATTGTGACTGATCGCCGCATAGCCATGATGAGCAAAGCGGCGGGTAAATTCGCGATAGGTCTCATCCCAGCCCGGCAGATGATGGATCAGCACGACGCCCGGAAACGGCCCCGCCCCCATCGGACGCGCCGTGTAGGCATTGATCGAATCGCCATTGTGCCCCGTGATTTTGATCGTTTCCGCGATCATGCTTTCGTACGTCATTGTCGGACCTCTTCTGAATTGGATACGGGGCGCAGCCGATGCGCCGGGCGCCCTCCCTGATGCATAGAGTGTAGCCGCGTGCCCGGCGCGAATCCAAGCGAGATGAATTGCGCGCGATCGCGTATGCTGCCCCCCAACATCAACACAAAATACTGGACCGAAGCGCATGCCGACCGAACCGATGACCCCCGCCTATCTGACCGCGTTGATCCGCGACAGTCTCGCCGCCGGCGGATTTTCCCCATCCAACGCCGATATCGTATCGCGGCACCTGGTCGACGCGGAGATGAAGGGCGTGTCTTCGCACGGGGTGAACCGGCTGGGGCTCTATCTGACCGAGGCCGCCAATGACGTCATCGATCCCAAAGCGGAACCGGTCGTGACATCGCCGCGCGGCGGGCTGCTGCACGTGGATGGCGCCAAGGGGATCGGAATCGTCGCGATGGCGCGCGCGACCGAAGCCTTGATCGAGACCGCCGACGCGGCCGGGATCGCGGCAGGGGGCATCGTCAATTGCGGCCATTCCGGACGCATGGGCGCCTATGCGGAGCAGGCTGCGGAAGCGGGCTTCCTGGCGCTTAGCTTTGGCGGCGGCGGTCGGCGCAAATGGGGAAACGTCGTGCCGTTTGGCGGCGTGGAACCCGTCATGAGCACGAACCCTTACACGCTGGGCCTTCCCGGCAAACCGGACGATCCGGTCGTCTGTGACTTCGCGATTTCGACGGTGGCCACCGGCAAGGTCGCGGTCGCCCGCGCCAATGGCGAAACGCTGCCGCCGGGCGCCGTCATCGACAAGAACGGCGATGAATCACAAGACCCGGAAGCCTATTACGACGGCGGTGCCCTTTTGCCCGCAGCCGGTCCGAAGGGCAGCGGCCTCGGCATCATCGCCGAATTGATGGGCGACGCGATGCTAGGCGACTGCGTCGAGTACAACTGGCTGATGATCCTGATCCGTGCCGATGCCTTCCAGCCACGGTCGACCTACGACGACCGGGCGGCAGAGTTCGTCGATCAAGTGCGCGGCACGAAAACGGCCGCGGGGTTCGACAAGGTCATTATGCCTGGCGAGAGGGAAACGACGTTGGCAAAAGCTGCTGCGGCAAACGGCATCGTCATCGGCGACGGCGTCTGGGCCGGAATCGTCGAAGCGGCCAAGAGCGTTGGCGTCGAGGCGTAACGTGGCATTGAAGATCCTCGGTATCGGCCTGTCCAAAACGGGCACCTACAGCCTTACAGTCGCGCTACAGTATCTCGGCTATACCGCAATCCACTACCCGACGAATGTGAAGCAGATCGAGGCCTATGACGCGGCGACGGATATTCCCGTCACAGCGCATTTCGAGACGCTCGACGAGATGTTTCCCGGCAGCAAGTTCATCTACACCACGCGTGATCCGGCGGCGTGGCACGAGTCCTGCCGCCGCCACTATCTGAAACGCGAAAACGAAACCAGTCCCTTCGTCCGGGAACTGCGACAAAAAGTCTTCGGCGCCGAAACCTACGACCCGGCCGTGTTCACGGCGGCATATGAACGGCACGATACCCGCGTCCGCCAGTATTTTGCAGCGCGCACGGCCGACCTGCTGATCGTCGACGTTTGCACCGAGGAGCCGGCC
>JAPPPC010000246.1:0-2738 GCA_028817685.1 Rhodospirillaceae bacterium | reverse complement strand
CCCGCAGTCCGCTTTCCCTGGGGCAACCGCACCGGCGCGACGGAAGCCCTCCTGCTGCGCCTGCTTGACGTTTTCGGCGACCCACGGCGCACCGCGGAAATTGCCAACGTCTATCCCGGCTACATGGAATCGTTAGCCCGCGATACCGAGCGGCGGGCGCAACAGGCTGATGCACCGGTCGATTTCGACGATGGCGGTTTTAATGACGAGGTCGTAGCGCGGGTGGCTTCACATTTCGGCGACATCGCCACGACAGCAACGAAACTGCGCGTCCCACAGCAGTCGGTGGAACGCTCTTTGGCGCGCTACACGGCACAGGCCAAACAGCGCGCCGCCACCTAACTCGGTTTCGCCACCGCCAATACCCGTTCAAATAACCCGCGGTAATCCGACACCATACGATCGAGGCGGAACATCTGCTGCGCCCGCGCCCGGCTGGCCTCGCCCATGGTCTGGCGCGCCTCACCGTCCAGAGCCAGCTTGTCTAGCGCATCGGTGAGTCCGCTGATGCACTCTTCGGTCAAGGCGGGCCTGGGGATCAATATCCCCGCGTCTCCCATCGCCTCGGCCGTACCGCCTACATTCGTTGCAACGACGGGCAGCCCCTTTGCCATCGCCTCCATGACGGAAAGCGGGATTCCCTCGCTATGAGAGGTGAGAACGCAGAGGTCAGCGGCATCCATCCAATCAGGAATATCCGTGCGGTGCCCGATAAAGTGCACACGGTCCGAGACGCCTCCCCTTTCGACTTCCTCTTGCAGCGCGCTGCGCTCTTCTCCTTCTCCCACCCATGCGAAATGTAGATGCGCCCAAGAAGTCCGGTGTTTGAGCTTCTGCATCGCCTGGAGCTGGAAGGTATGACCTTTGACAATTTCGAGCTTGGCAGCGGTCAAGCACAGGATCGCATCGTCAGGAATGCCGATTTCGCCACGCAGACGCGCGCGTGCCTCCGCATTGGGCGGCTCGAAATAGATTTCCGGCCGGCCGCTGACGATGACCGAACCGACAGTCTCGGGAAGCCGTAAACAGTGCCGCAGCATTTTCAGATTATCCTGCGATTTCACGATCACTGCCGCTGCGGCCTGATACAAGGCGGACACCATGCGCAGAACATTTTCGTCCCAATCGTACAGGCTCGGCGCAACCAAACCGTCCACGGTGACGTAAGGGACTCGCAGGAACTGGCCCGCCTGCAGGGCGGCAACCGACGCGATCGGATGCACGCCATTGGAGATAACGATCAGATCGGGACGGGTCTCGATCAGCAATTGTGCGGCAGCATACCGATCGGCTCCGAAACCGACGATGTCTTCGTACGGATCGTTCGGGAAATAGACCCGCTCGACCGCGGCAACACTTCCCATTCGCGCGGCGTAGTTCGGTTCTTCCGGCGGCGCGATCACGAGCTGCCAGCCGGGCTGCGCCAACGCGCCACCAATATGTGCCGCGAATTGCGCGACGCCGGTACCGGACTTTGCCGTCGGATAGATCAGAATTTTCGGTGCCGTCACGATCCTGTCCCGGGCAGTAGCCCCATCACCTGCCACACCGGTACGCTCAGCGCCAAGGCAATCAGCGTCACCACGAAATAGGCTATCGCCATCCGCGCGCCCTGTAGATGGCTAAACAGTTCCCCTTCGGTTCCGTGATACAGCGCCAGATAGGTCGTGCTCTGGTACGAGAAGAAAAAACCGTTGCACGCGATCACTGCGACCAAGCCGACGACGAACGGGTCTATGCCGAGGCTGACCGCAACCGGCGCCAAAGCGATGGTGATTAGCGGAGCAGACGCCTGCCAGCGCACGATGACGCTCACCGCAAAACACAGCACCGCCAGCGCCAATACGAACAGCAGCGGCGATGCGCCAAACCCGCCCACTGCGTCCGCAACACCGGCGGCAAACCAGCGATCCAGCTGTGTCTCCGAGAAGATGACCGCGATGCTGGCAAGAACCCCGAACAGCAGGGCGAAGCTCCAATTTGCGCGCTGTAGCGTATTGGCTGTGACAACGCCACCGGCGCCCAACGCCCCCATCGCCAAGACCGCAATCCAACAGGGATGAATTCCGTGCATCGGCTGTGTCATGAATCCCACCAGCATCAGCATGCCGACGGTAAGAGAGATCTTCTCCTTCCGTGAGGGCGGCCCCAAGAGTGCAAGCTGCAAGGCCAGTGAATTCGAACCGGCGTCATCTGAACCCGGTTCACGGGCGCGGTACAGGACCAGGACAGCGACCACCAACCCAACAAACATGACGATACTGACCGGAGCGCCGTAATAAGCCCAAAGCGCCCAATCCAGCGCTACCCCGCCCTCACCGCCCTGCAAAATTGCAAAGACAAGTACCCCGGTGGTGGAACTGGTAAGGAAGACGGCGGCAAGCTGCCCGAATCCCATCAGCGCCGCCATCGACAGGCCCGCGGCGCCGCGCGATTTCGGCGCATACCCCAGTGCTTCGATGAGTTCGCGAAGCATCGGGGCGACAATGATGATCCGACCTGTTGCGTTCGGCACGGCTGGCCCGATCAGTACGCCGGCCAGTGCGAGTGAGATCACCTGACCCGCATAGCCACCCTTCAGACGGCCGATCATAAGCAGCGCCAAACGATAAAGCAGACCGGTCGAGGCGAGCGCGCTGCCGATCACCAAAACGAAGACAGCAAAAGACAGCTTTGCGAGGCATAGCGGGATAGTAAGATATCCGTCGAGGCGACGCCGATCAACGCATAGTCGTCTG
>JAPPPC010000508.1 GCA_028817685.1 Rhodospirillaceae bacterium | reverse complement strand
CCCTTCCACTGCGGCGATAATCGGTTTCGACAAGGGCGCCCGCAAGGTTCCGTTTTCGCTGCCGGCCCAGGCGTCGTAATTGGCGCCCTTCGACATTTCCTTGAGATCCGCACCCGCACAGAACGCACCGTTCGCACCGGTCAGCACCGCGACACGGGCATCGTCGTCGGCTTCGAACGACTGGAACGCGTCCCCCAACAACTCGATCGCCTCATTGTCGAGCGCGTTGCGGACTTCCGGCCGGTTCATAACGATGGTCGTTACAGGCCCGTCGCGCTCGACGAGAATTTTCGACATTGGCAACCCTTATCCCGCCGCCTGACCGCGCAGCACCATGTCGAAGCGATAGCCGAGCGACACGCTGGGCTCGCCGAGCGTCAGGTCAAACTTGCCGATCAGCGCCTCGCGCGCCGCATCGTCCGCGACGCTGTGAAAAATCGGATCGTCCTCAAGTAACGGGTCACCCGGGAAATACATCTGCGTGATCAGCCGGGTCACGATGCTGGGGCCGGTTACCGAAAAATGCAGATGGGCCGGCCGCCACCAGCCGCCCGGCACCGGATAGGGTCCGGGTCGAATCGAACGGAAACTGTACCAGCCTTCCGCGTCGGTTACGCAACGGCCGGCACCGATGAAGTTCTCGTCGAGCGGTGCTTCGCGGCCATCGTTGATGTGGCGGTATTTCCCGGACGCGTTCGCCTGCCACATTTCGACCAGGGCACCGGCATAGGGGTTGCCTTCCTCGTCGAGGATACGGCCCTGGATGTCGATACGTTCGCCCAGCGGCATGGCGTCGCCTTGCGCCGTGAGATCGTTTTCGCCCGCCTCGCCCGCTTCGAATGCCGGACCGGATAGTTCTGTGACGGAGTGTTCCAGCGCGACCAGGGGCCGTTGCGGCGATTTCTTGATGGTCGATTTGTAATCCGGGTGAAGATAAGGCGGATCCGTGTCCTGCCCGCCGTCCGGATAATGACGTCCGGTCACGTCTGTTGTGTTCGCCATGAGATCACCCGATCCTTATTCGTAGTTCGATACTTCAACGAGATTACCGTCGGGATCACGGAAATAAACCGAATTTATCGGCCCAACGGCGCCGCTGCGAATGCTCGGCGTTGCTTCCAATTCGATCCCACACGCTTCCAGATGCGCCAACACCTCATCCATCGGTGTTTCCGTGATCAGGCAGAAGTCAGCCGTGCCTTCGATATGGTTGCGCGCCCGCATCACCTCTTCCCAGCCGGCAGGCTGCAAATTGATCTTTTGGTTACCAAAGCCCAACGCCACACGCCCATTGCCGAAATCGATGCGGCGCATGTTGAGAACTCTCACGTAAAAATCGCAGATCTTCTCGATATCACTGCAGGGGATGACAAAATGGTCGAGATGGTCGATCTCCAGCATGGTGGCTCCTTCTAGGATGTCTGCTCCGCGATCCAGTCCAAGAACGCCGGGTTGCCGCCGGACACCGGGAGCGTCACGACGCAGGGACAGTCGTAGCTGTGCAACGCCTTGACCCGCTCCGTCAAGGCGGGGGCCAGAGCATCGACCGTCTTGGCGATCAAGACGGCTTCAGCGTCCTCGCAAATCTCGCCCTCCCAGCGATAAATCGACGTCATGCCATCCAGCACGTTCGCACAGGCGGCGAGCTTCTCCTCGACCAGCGCGCGCCCGATGCGCGCCGCCTCGGCCTTGTCACCCGCCGTCATGTAAACCAAAACCGCATTCATCGCCCGCCTTCATCTTGGAATCATGTACCGCTTTGCCTAGGATAGCACCACCGTCGAGGATTGGGTGGATCATGACGCGGAAATCGAACGTCGTTAAACTATCGCGTGCGCGTCCGGCGCGCCCGAAGGCGGAAAAGCGCCCCACGAAAGCACAGCGGAGCTGGCTTAGAGCCGGCCTCAGCGAGCCTGGCGGCAAGCTGCCGCTCTTCGACGCAAAAGGCCAACGGGTGAACGAGCGCACGGTCCGCAGTTGCCTCGATCAAGGCTGGGCGGAACCGTGGTTCAACAATCCGATCAAACCGGACTGGCTGGTCTGCAAGCTAACGGATTCAGGCCGGGAAGCGGTTACCTGAGCGCGTGCGCCGCAGATTTTCGTAGACTATTAACCATTTTCCCTGAATTCTGGAGCCACTGTCTCGCGCACGGAATCCAATGGCGATCGACCTTCTACTCATCAATCCCGGCGGCCGGGAAAAGATTTATCAGCAGCTCGGCGGCGACCTGACGGCGATCGAGCCGCCGCTCTGGTGCCGGCTGATTGCGGGATACATCCTGGATCGCGGCTTCACGGTCGAAATTCTCGATTCCGAAGCGGAAAATATGGGTGTCGAGTCAATAGCGGCCGAAGTCGAAAGACGCGCGCCGCGCCTCGTCGGCATGGTCGTGTTCGGGCACCAACCCTCGGCCTCGACCCAACAAATGGCGGCGGCCAGCGAAACGTGCAAGGCGATTAAGGACGCCGTCCCGCAGCAACCGATCATCATTGCAGGCGGCCATGTCGCAGCCCTGCCAGAGCAAACCCTGGCGGAGGAAACGGTCGATTACGCATGTGCCGGCGAAGGCCCCGTGACGATCCAGCGCCTGCTCGACGTCCTGACCGACCGGACCGAGTCGGTGCTGGGCGATGTCGAAGGGTTGGTTTGGCGTGCCGGCGGTGAGATCCGCGTGAATACGGCGGCTCCCCTGATCACGGAAATGGATGCCGATCTGCATGGCAATACCTGGCACCTGCTGCCGATGGACCGCTACCGCGCGCATAACTGGCAATGCTTCGGCGATCTGGGATCGCGGCAACCCTATGCGTCGATTTACACCTCGCTGGGTTGCCCGTTTCGCTGCAGTTTCTGCTGTATCAACGCGCCGTTCGGCA
>JAPPPC010000675.1 GCA_028817685.1 Rhodospirillaceae bacterium | reverse complement strand
GGCTGGCGCGCGGTCCATGCGCTCGCCCTGGATCAGGCCGAAGGCGACATTCTCCCAGACCGGCAGGCTGTCGAACAGCGCGGCACCCTGGAATAGCATGCCGAATTTGCTGTTTATTCGTTCGCGCTCCGCCCGGCTAATTCCGACTATCGGTTCGCCATCGACCTCGATCTGCCCGCTGTCCGGGGTGAGCAAGCCAAGTATGCATTTCAGGGTCACGGATTTACCGCTGCCGGAGCCGCCGATAATGACCAGCGATTCGCCCGGTGCGACCTCCAGATCGACACCGTCGAGGACAACTTTGTCGCCAAAGCCCTTATGGACATCTTTCAGTTTGATCTTCGGCGTTGTCATGCGGTGAGGAAAAGCTCGGTGATGACGTAATTGAAAATCAGGATCAGGATCGAGGCCGAAACCACGGCATTCGTCGTCGCCGCGCCGACACCTTGGGCGCCACCCTGGCTGTTGTAGCCGTTGTAGCAGCCCATCAAGGTCACGATGAACCCAAATACCCCGGCTTTAACCAGGCCAGAGAAAACGTCGATAAATTCCAGAACCTTGAAAGTCTGGCTGATATAGACGCCGGGATTGAAGCCGAGTTTGTAGACCGAAACGATATAGCCACCGAAGATACCGATGATATCGCCGACAAAGACCAACAGCGGAAGCATGGTCAGGCCGGCGATGATGCGGGGCGCGATCAGGTATTTGAACGGATTCGTCGACAGGGTATCGAGCGCGTCGATCTGCTCGGTCACGCGCATGGTCCCCAATTCGGCGGCCATCGCGGCACCGATCCGCCCGGCGACCATCAATCCAGCCAGAACCGGTCCCAGCTCCCGCGTGATGCCCAGGGCGACCACCTTGGCGATCGCATCTTCGGCGGAAAACCGCGAAAAGCCGGCATAGGTCTGGAGGCCGAGCGCCATTCCCGCGAACAACGTCGTCATGCCCACGACCGGCAGCGAGTAATAGCCGATATCGATCATCTGCCGCAGCAGCAGCCGATAGTAGAAAGGGGGCCGCACGCAGTGCGAGACAGCCATGAAGGTGAACACGGCGAGCTTACCGGTTGCTTCGAGGAAGCCGAGGACAGCTTTTCCGACCGGCTGAAACGGATTCACGCGGTGGTCTCGATGTAACGCCGGCGATAACGATGGCCGAGGCGGGTCAGAAGTTCGTAACCGATCGTGCCGGCCGACTCAGCAACCGAGTCCAGGTCGTTGTGCGGCCCGATGAGGTCTACCATCTCGCCCGGTTTGGCATCCGGCGCACTGCTGATGTCGAGTGTGATGAGATCCATCGATACTCGCCCAATCACGGGCGCTGCTCTGTTCCCGATATATGCGACGCCCTGATCGCCGAGGCTGCGCGGGTAACCGTCCGCGTAACCGGCTGCGACGGTTGCCACTTTCGTTGGGCCTTCGAACCGATGCGCGGCACCATAACCAACGGTCTGAGGGGTGTCAACGTCACGGGTTTGGACGATTTTCCCTTGTAAATGAATGACTTGCTCCATCGGATTCGGTCGGCCAGGCTGCGGCGAAACGCCGTACAGGGAAACCCCCGCACGGACCAAATCGAAGTGCCAGCTGGGCCCGAGAAACACCCCGCTCGACGCTGCGAGTGATCGCGTCGTCGGCGGCAGCGCTTCGGCTGCGCCGGCGAAGCTCTCGCGTTGCTGCGTATTCATCGGGTGATCCGGCGTGTCGCCGCAGGCGAGGTGGCTGAGCAAGAGCGCGAAATCGAACTTGTGCAACTGGTCCGGGGCGGCAGCGAGTGCGGCCGTTTCGCGGGGTGTCAAGCCGAGCCGGGACATGCCCGTATCGATATGCACGGCGGCGGGTAGGGCTTCCCGTCCCGTCGCACAGTATTCGGCCCAGCGTTCGATTTGACTCGGATCGTTCAAGGTCGGTCGGATGCTGTGCGTTCGGCAGATATCCGCCTCGCCTGGCATCAACCCATTCAGATAGTAGATCACGGGACCTTGCTGCAACGTTCGAAGGGCGATCGCTTCATCCAGCGTTGCGACGAAGAAGGTCGCGCATCCGGCGTCCCTTAACGCGTTGAGCACCGGTCCGATGCCCAGTCCGTAGCCGTCAGCTTTTACGACAGCCGCGCATTCGGATGTGCCGGCATGGCTGGCAATTAACCGGTAGTTTCGCTTCAGGGCACCGAGATCGATCGTTAGCACGGAAGACGCGCAGGACGGTCCCGTCTCATCAACCATGGAAATCCGCATCGTCGTGATGGCGGTCCAGATCCGCGAACCGGGTCAGCGCGCCGTTGAAGTAGACGTCGATCGTGCCGACCGGGCCATGGCGCTGTTTGGCGATAATGATGCTGGCCGTGTTGCGAACTTCATTGATGCGTTCTTGCCATCGCTCCGCCCGGTCGTGGAATTTCGTCTGGTCCTCCTCTGGACGGATAATTGGCTCCGCTTTTTCAAGATAATACTCTTCCCGATAGATAAACATGACCACATCGGCATCCTGCTCGATCGATCCGGACTCTCGAAGATCCGAGAGTTGCGGCCGCTTATCGTCGCGGTTTTCGACCTGCCGGCTAAGCTGCGAGAGGGCGAGGACGGGCACCTCCAGCTCCTTTGCGAGGGTCTTCAGGCCACGGCTGATTTCGCCGATTTCCTGTACGCGGTTGTCGTTGCGTTTGCCTGGCATGCCTTGGAGGAGCTGCAGGTAGTCGACGATGACCAGGGCGAGGCCGCCATGCTGTCGTTTGGCCCGCCGCGCGCGGGTTCGCACGGCGGAGATCGACAGGGCAGGGGTGTCGTCTATCAGCAGCGGAATGCGATGGACTTCCTGGCTGGCGGTGACGAAGCGCGTGAATTCGTCGTTTCGTCACCGCCAGCCAGGAAGTCCATCGC
>JAPPPC010000785.1 GCA_028817685.1 Rhodospirillaceae bacterium | reverse complement strand
TTTGTCAGGTGACGGTCCGCCGTTGTAGATCCTCCAACGGTGACGAGCGTCAGATAATCGGCAAAATCAATAGGCGCTTCCGGCCCACGTAGCCCCAGTTTATTGCGGCTAATATTGACTTCCGCATCTGTCTTTCCTGGGACAGGGTTCTGGTTGACAAGGATGACTCGTTTGTTCGTCGGCAAGACAACATCGTTGCCACGAACGCTGTATTCAATAGGGTTGTGGATGTGCAACAATCCTTCAAACAACAGGATCGACACGAACGAGCCAAGCACCAGCAATGAAAATTTGCTTAGCCATGGGTGATGGTTCGCCTCGGCGGCCAATCGACCGGAACTGATAAGCCGGACAAGTTGATGCCCGCCGATAAGCAAGATGGAAAAGAACCCCGCTAACAACGGGGTTGATACGGGAAAGTTTGGGGGGCGCGCGGCAAGATAAATGCCTGCCCCGATAACGGTCGCAATGGCGATTGCCGCCATCATTCGCCGGATTGATTTTATCGTTGCGGTTGGTGATCGATCTGATCGCGCTCGCTCCAGACCGAGGAACACCGCACTCGGTAGCCAAAATGCGGAACCCGCAAGAAGAAAGTCTCCCCAAGAGACGACCTGTTCGCCGCCGGGAATAGCTACCAAGTAAGCCCAGTCATCAAACTCGATAATGCCGCCGAGCCGCACCACGACCGCCAAGACCGCGCCAGCAAGGCACCAACCGGTATTAATGGCCCACATTATTCTCCAATCGGAACTTCCCTTTGTCACTTCGACACCTTCATAATGAGCGCACTCAACTGAATATGTGAAAGATACACATACACAAGAACCAGAAGAACTGTTTTCGATTGCAGCGTTTGAACAGTCGGATTTAGGTCGCAAGCTTGGGGGTGATTAGTTCTTGCAGAATGGCCGCCTCGGGTCACCAGCGGCTGTTGGCTGGCCGCTGTTCTGAAGTCCGGTCATCTGTCAGCAGCGGACATTGTTATCGCCAGTGATCCCTGACCCAGTCGCGGGTGTGGAAACGACGACGCGGCCGAACTCTCCCGACACGAAGATAAAGTCCATCGACCTGGCCGTCAGGCATCTCCGCGCGTTCCCCAGAAGAAGGTACGGCGGCAGCCAATACAGCCGCTTCGGTTAGGTGTTTTCTGGCCATCAAAATATGCCTCCTATCCGGCGTGTTCCCCAGATCATGTCCTGGGTTTGGAACGCATATGTATTCGGGGCAGATGCGCTTTCAAAACCCGATATATACCCCGAAATGGGGAACAAATTGGGGAACAAAACAGCACGGTTGGTGATGATCCCACTTGATACGGGATGTTAGCACCATTGGCTCTAAGTGTCTATAAAAGCGTTACTTTATTGGATGGTTTTGGCGGGGAATGATTGGGCGTGATGGGCAGGATTGCCTATTCCCAAAGCAGATGCGCTACCAGGCTGCGCCACTCCCCGAAGCTCTCGATTGTCTAGGCCTTCCCTGCTTTCCTGGCAAGGCTGAAGTTTGCGCCGGGAGCCGTTAATAGAGGGTTTATCAATGATCCGACGGCGTCAGGAACCTGTCGCCGAAGCCGGTGTCGTAGGCCAGGCCGTCGGCGCTCAGGGTGATGCTCAGCGGGTCGCCGCCGCGCACCAGGCCCTTGCGTTCCAAGGCGGTCCAGACGGCCGGATTGGAGAACCCGCTGGCGTCACGCGCCGAGACCGTGAACGGGCCGATATGGACGTGATCACCGTGCGCGTGCGGCAGTTGTAATAGTGTGACGTCACCGCTCGCCTCGTCCCGGCGCGCCACGTCGGGCTCGCGCGCCAGGACCTGGGCCAGGGCCAGGGTGCGGAGTTGCAGCTTGTTGAGTTTCAGCGGATTGCGGCGAGGCGGCATGGTCTAGTTTCCTTTGCGTGGACGCTTGAAGATGGGGTGATCGATCTTGTCGCCGGCGCGGATCCCCAGCTTGCGGACGGTGCCGGCGGCGACCTCGAGGACACCGACGACGGGACCCGCGGACGCGATGTAGTCGGTGGAGTGCGGCGTGGTGTCGCGGGCGATGTTGAGAATGGTGCCGTCGGCCATGACGAACATCATGTCGAGCGGGATATAGGTGTTCTTCATCCACATGACCACCGGACCGGGGTTGCCGAAATCGAACAGCATGCCGGCGTCGGGCGCGAGCTGGCGGCGCCACATCAGGCCCTGGGCCCGCTGCAACCGCGTTTCCGCGATCTCGACCTGGAATTCGTGCGCCTGGGTGGCGGTGACGACCCGCAGGCGATCCTGGCGGAAGACCGCGCCGTCCTGGCCCAGGACCGGCGAATCGGCGAGCGCCAGGGCCGCCAACAGGACGGCCAGCGGCGACCATCGGATCAGCCGCCGGCGCAAACTAATTGCACTGAAATGAGTTCGATAAGCCGTTGGAATCCAATGCGGAACGAAATCCATCTCGATACCTTTCTCCGCGAAATCGCGACTTTTTGCTAGCCACCCCGGAATCACGGATTATTCTCGCTACCATAACAATCGAGAACCGCCAATCGCATAAAGGCGGTCCGACGACAGACAGGGAAACGAGAGGGAGCGTGGGTACGTGATCCATACGTTGGCTCTGGCCGCCGGACTGACCATTCTCTGGTTCCTGTCTTCGGGCTATCTGATTCCCTTGATTCTCGGCCTCGGCGCGGCATCCATCGCCGGCGTGGTGTGGATCGCGCACCGCATGGACGTGGTCGATCACGAGAGCCACCCGCTGCACATGGCGCCGAAGGGCGTTTTCTACTACCCGTGGCTGATGTGGGAGATCGTCAAGGCCAACTGGGACGTCGCCAAGGCGATCCTCAAGGAAGGCGATGCCATCCAGCCCCGGGTCCTGACGGTCAAGGCGTCGCAAGCCTCCGATGT
>JAPPPC010000085.1 GCA_028817685.1 Rhodospirillaceae bacterium | reverse complement strand
GCAGGCGACAATCGGCCTGAGCGGTGCCGACCTGGTCTCGGTGTTCGCCGAGACCAGGAAACGTAAGGATAACTTCTAGGCGTGACGCCGGCCGCGGCGCGGCAGAAATTAATCCGCTGTCCGTTGCGCTTTGAAAGCCGTCGCTATTTCGGCAGGGCTTGCGAACCAGATGCCCGACTGCCCGGCGATCGCGGCGACCGCTTTTTCCAGATACTGGATGCGGTGCGCCTGCCCGAATATCCAAGGATGAAGGCCGAGCCCCAGCATCTGGCCGCCTTCGTCGGCCAACTGCTCGAAGGCGCTGGTGACGAGTTCCGGGTAGCGCCAGCTATCCACCTTGCGTACCGCGAAAAGCTGCGCATCGTCCCATTCGGATTGGTTCGGGATCGAGACCAGCGGCGGATCGGTGCGCATGTAATAGGGCTCGTCGTCGTTCGGCCAGTCGAGGACATAGTCTAGCCCGGCCTGCGCCAAGAGCTGTGGCGTTCGTTCGCTCTCGCCATAATCCTGGCCCGCCCAGCCGCTCGGTTTGTGTCCCAGCGAATTCTCCAGAGAGCCCAGGCAATCGGCGATGAACTGCCGTTCCTCCTCCGCGCCCATCTTCGTGCTGATCATCCTGTTCAGCGACCAGCCATGCGCGACGAAGTCGTGCCCCGCCTTTTGACACCGCTCGACGATATAGGGATACCGTGCGGCAGCCTGCGCATTGGCGCAGATCGTGACCCGCAGCCCATAGCGTTCGAGAATATCAAGCACGCGAAAGATGCCGACCCGGTTGCCGAATTCGCGCCGCGAGTAGTTCTGGAAATCCGGATAATACGAGCCCAGCGCACCGGCGAAGCGGGCATCCGCGACCGCCTCCGCCGGCGGGTCGAGTTCCATATATTCCAGATAGACATGGGCCGAAACGGCGATCTTGGCACTGTCGGGCCAGACGAGCGGGTCGCGCCGGTGCTTCGGCGCCCAGTCGTAGTGCGCCTGATCGTAGCCCTGCCCGTCGCGGTATCGGATTGTTTGATCAGGCATGGCGGCTCTCCCCCGCGAATTGCGCGAAGTGGGGTTCCAGTTGCGGCAGCCAATGTTCGCGCGACCAGGCGGCGATCTCCGTTCCCGTGGCCTGCCACACGCCGTCATGCCCCAGAATGTAGCCAAGCGCGCGGTCCAGATACTTCACCCGGTGCGGTTGGCCATAGAGATAGGGGTGCAGGCAGATCGCCATGACCCGGCCGCTTTCCTCGCCTTCGGCGTAAAGCACGTCGAAGGTATCGCGGATCATGCGCTCGAACTCCTCGCCTTCGGTCTGATAGCGGTAGACGACCGCGTCGTTGATCTCCATGGAGTACGGCACACTGACCAGATCGCCATGCGCCGTGCGGATCGGCATGGGTTGATCGTCGTGATAATAGTCGGCGATGTACCCGATACCGTTCTCCGCCGCGATATCGGCAGTGCGGAGGGTGCCCGACACGGCCGGCCCGAACCAGCCATTGAGCTGCGTGCCGTTCGCCTTGCGCAGGATATCGACGCAGTCGCGGATGACCGCGCGCTCTTCATCCTCGGGAAGGTTCCAAATGTAGCGCGTGTTGTAGAGACCGTGGCAGAGATAGTCGCACTGGCGCGCCTCCATGGCGTCCCAGATGTCCGGATAGTGTTCGATGATGCCGAAATTGAGCGAAACCGTGGATCGGATGTCGTGCTTGTCCAGGCAATCGAACATGCGCCAGACGCCGACCCTGTTGCCATAGTCGCGAAGCCCGTAATTCAGCACGTCCGGGTGCGGCATTCTGGGCCACGGGTCGCGCCCGTTGATCAGAGCCGGCTTATATTCGTAGTGCTCGATATTGGGCAGAACCCACAGGGCCACGCGCGCACCGTCCGGCCAGCGCAACGGCGGCCGTTCCGGCAACGGCGAGTAGGGAAACCGCTCCGATCCGTCCATCGCCCTCCTCCTCTGTCATTGGCTTTAAGCCGACAGTAGCATGCGGCACAGGAGACGGTACTGATTCAAACCAAATCTGTTGGTCGGGCTGGCCCAGTGCTCGCTAGCTGCTGAGGCCAAGGCCCGGCTTGGCGACACTTGATCGGGGGCAGCGATGCTATCGAAAGAGGGCGGTGCCGCGCGTTCTTCTGCGGGCACCGCCGGTATCCGCGCGATCTAGCCGTGGCAGGCACAGCCGGCGTGGTTACAGCCGGCACCCGAAGGGTGCCCGTCCGCGCAGGTCTCACTGCAATAGGCGCGGTCGCTCTTTTTCACCGCGTTCTTCACCTCGACAATGCAAACACAGTCTGCACAGGCACATTTCTGATGCGTTACCTCTACCATTAATCGTCTCCATCTTGGGGTTCATCAAGACCGCCATGTTCATGGCTGAACAGGTGGTCGATCATTATTTCCAGAACGTTGTGCACGCAGGCATCGGCCATCGAATAAAACACCTGCTTGCCGCGCCGCTCCCCCCGCAGCATGCGTGCGGCACGCAAGAGCCGGAGATGGTGGCTAACCAAAGACGCGGAGAGCCCGAGTTCTTCTGCGATTTCACCGGCGGCTATCTCGCGCTCCATGCAGATAACCACGATCGACAACCGCGTCGGATCGGCCAACAGGCCAAACGTTTCCGCGAGTTGCGCTGTCTGATCGGAGAAAGTTCAAACCCTGGAAAAGGTGAATCCGGGGATCCTTTTCTTGTTTGCTCTACCGCTTCGCTACTTGAGAGCGTGGCGCGCCCGGCAGGACTCGAACCTGCGACCCCTTGATTAGGAATCAAGTGCTCTATCCGGCTGAGCTACGGGCGCGCGTTGGCGAAGCTATAGCAAAGCCAAGCCCGCGGCGGTAGGGCGAAGCGGCGCCCGGCGGTCAGCCCGCGGCGACGATCTCCACCAGCTCCACCTGAAAGG
>JAPPPC010000682.1 GCA_028817685.1 Rhodospirillaceae bacterium | reverse complement strand
GGCTGGCCCCAACCCGGCTGGCGTGACGATTGCCGCGCAGTGTCAGTACGGGAACGCCCATCCAAAGCGCCTCGCAGCTTGTTGTCGTGCCATTGTACGGGAACGGATCGAGAGCGATGTCAATCTGGGAATAGGCTGCCAAATGTTCGGTCGGTGAGGCGAGACTGGCGCGAAAGATCAAACGATCGGTCTCGATTCCCTGTTCTTCGAAGACAGACAGGTAATGCTGGGCTACGGCGGGATCGGCAAGCGGGCGCGCCTTGATCAACAGTTTCGCGGTCGGCACCGCCGCGAGAATCTGCGCCCAGGCCTCGATCGTTTGCGGTGACATCTTGCGGTGATTGTTGAACGACCCGAAGGTGATGAAACCGTTTTGATCGGCCGGAAGCGGCGCGACCGCGGGGGTAACCCCCGGCGGGGTATAGCTCAGGAATCCGCCGTTCAATCGCAGCAGAGTTTCCGTCGCCTGGGGCGCTGCATTCTCAGGATCCGCAATGTCGTCTGTTATGCGGAAATCGATGCTTTCCAGCCCCGTGGTGTTCGGATATCCGAGCCAGCTTGCCTGGAGAGGAGCTGGTTTTCGCTGAAACACCGGGAGGCGATTGCCTGCGGTATGACCGGAAAGATCGATTAGAATGTCGATCTCGTCCGTGCGGATTAGCGCTTCCAACTTGTCGTCATCAAGGCCCGCGACCCAGCGCCAATTATCGGCGAGGTCCTGCATCCGGCTTGTCACGTCGTCCGGATTCTCCATGTTGGCGTAGCAGAACGTCTCGAACCGGGACGCGTCTCGGAAGCGCAACATCGGTTCGAAGAAAAATGCCACCGAGTGGCGTCGGAAATCCCCGGAAACATAGCCGACACGGATTCTTGTACGTCCGGGACGAGCTGGGTGTACTCGCGCTTTTTGCGGATGTTGCGTTGCCCAGGCTTTGTGTTCGGCGAGCAGTCGGTCCGCATTCGTCTCGGTGTAGTTTCGGCACATAAGCAGATTCGAATGCGCCCGCCGGTCTCCCGGGTCGATCTCGAGCGCGCGTTTGAAGCTGGCTTCTGCTGCTTCGGCAAGGCCCTGGTCGAGTAAGATACCGGCCAGATTGTCATGCGCTTCGGCAAGCTGCGGTTGCCGTTCAATCGCGGCCCGCAACGCGGCTTCCGCACCGCTCAAGTCGCCTCGGCTTTGACGCAGTATCCCGAGGAACCGCCAGAGATCGGCGCTGTCCGGTGTTTTCGCCAGCGCCGCCTCGACGGTCATCTCCGCATCGTCCAATTTTCCTTGCCGCTGTTGGGAAATGGCGAGATTGAACCGGGCGTCCGGAAAGTCCGCTTGAATGGAAAGCGCAGCCAGACAGGCACTCTCCGCTTCGGCAGGTTGCCCCGTGGCAAGCAGGATACGCGCGAGATTGCTGTAGCCTTGCACATAGCGTGGATCGATTGCCGTAGCGCGGCGGAAAAAATCGGCGGCGCTGTCGAAATCTCCGTCGGCTTCGCATGCCGCGCCGAGATTATTGTAAGCGTCTGGAAATTCCCGATTGCAAGAAATGGCGCGCGTGAGTTGGGCGATTGCGTCTTGGGGCCTTTCGAGTGCGATCAGCACGAGACCCAGGAGATTGTGGCAGTCTTCCGATTCCGGCCGGGCAGTGGCAGCCCGCTCTGCGAGCGGAAGCGCGTCGTCGTTTTGGCCTTGCTGATAACGGATTACGGAGAGGAAATAGAGCGCCTCAGCGTTGTCAGGGTCGTCTGCCAGAACTGTTTCAAACCCTATTGCTGCGCCATCGAATTTCCCCGCTTCGAAAGCGCGCAGCGCGACATGCATTATGTCGGCTGCCGGACCATCGAAGGAACCGCTCATTGGCGAAACGCCCGCATAGATTCCACCGCGCCGCCGCCGTAAGATGCGCGCGCCGCGCGGCGGCAGCAACGTTTCATCGGTCGGAGTGGGTGCATCGATGGGTCCCCAGGACTCTCAGGATACCGGCGGCGCCGATCTGGCGGCGCGCGTGGCGGCGATCTCGTACTGGTATCACAAGATCGAACTGCCCGGCGGGATCACGACGCCGGGCTGGGCCCCGATCAATCCCGCGGCCTATCGCGTGCCGGAGGATTTGTCCGGCCTGCGTGTCCTGGATGTCGGCGCGTGGGACGGGTATTGGAGCTTCGAGGCGCTGAAACGCGGCGCGCGGGAGGTCGTCGCCATCGACGATTTCTCCGACTTTCTCGGCAGTCTTGAGGCGGATCAGCGCACCGGCTGGGACAGTTTCGATCTGTGCCGCGACGCGCTCGGTGTCGCGGACCGCTGCGCGCGCGAGGAGATGAGCGTCTACGACGTGACGGAAGACCGCATGGGTCGTTTCGACGTCGTGTTCTGTTTCGGTGTGCTCTACCACCTGCGTCATCCCTTGCTCGCCCTCGACCGGTTTGCCGCCGTCTGCGATCAGGCGATCTTCGTCGAGTCGGCGATCCTGGACGATTATAGCCCGTATCGCGGCGGTATCGGCCAGGGCTACCCGGATGGCCAGATGGTGATGGAGTTCTATCCCGACGCCCAGTACGGGAATAACGACACCAATTACTGGGTGCCGACCTTGCAGGGCTTGGGACATATGGTACGCAGCACCGGATTCGACACGGTGAATGGCGCGAAATTGATGGATAAACCGGAGGCGCCGCCCTATTGCCGCGGCTTCGTCTATGCGAGCCGCGATTCGGCGGATTCGCGGTTCAAGGAGGGATCATGAAACCACGGGTGGGATTACTGCTCGGCGACCGCAATGGCATCGGTCCGGAGATCGCAGCCAAGCTTCTGGCCCGGCCGGAGACGTATGAGGCCACGGAAGCGGTGCTGATCGCCGACCCCGGCGTGTATCGCGACGGACAAAGCGTCGCCGGCATCGAGAGCGA
>JAPPPC010000610.1 GCA_028817685.1 Rhodospirillaceae bacterium | reverse complement strand
AAGGAAAACCCGCTGCCCCGGCACACGCATGACGAGTTCGGCGCTGTGCTTGGTTCCGCCAGATATGGCTTCATTCGCGGCCTCTAGCGCTTCCGGATGCCTCAAGGACAAGGCGAGGTCACGGCCTTCGAGCGGTTCTTCAAGCAACTCTCGAGCGGCCCGGTTGGCGGCGACAACGTTGCGTTTTTCATCGAGCAGGATGACCGCATCGGAAATGCCATCCAGCACCGCGGCAGGCATCTCGTCCTGCTCGTCCGGTTCGGGTTCCGGGATCGAGCGATCCAAAAACAATGCCGCGCAGGCGATTGCTAAAAGCGGCGCAACGACCAGGGCGACGGCAAACGAGACGTATTCCGCAATGACGACGGCGACGACAAACGCAACCGCAAGAGCCAGCACGGCAAACCGGTCTTTGTGAGACAAGGTGCGTATGCGAAATATTTTTAGAAGATGGCGCACGTGGATAAGCTAATGTGATCTCTCTGACACTGTGCCCAAATTCCCGTACACATGCATACAGCAATAAAGCGCAATCGATTGACGGCCAGTGAAGCCCCAAATCCCGCACGAGGTCAATCGTGACGGGGACCTGGCAGGTCGGTATCGATGTGGGCGGAACCTTCACGGATGTCGTCGCGCTACGGCCGGATACCGGGGATTTCAGAACCGCTAAGGTGCAGAGCCGCGCCGCGGAACCGGCGGATGGATTGCATGCCGCCCTGGCCGCAGTCGGACTGAACTGGACCGAAGTCGCGGACCTCATCCATGGCACGACGCTAATCACCAATGCGATCGTCGAAGGGCATCTTTCCAAGGTCGCCCTGATCACGACGGCGGGATTTGGCGATTCTCTGGCCATCGGCCGACAGAACCGGCGCTATCTTTATCGCCTGGACTTGCCGCCGAAAGCGACGCCGCAAGTGCCCGATGAACGGCGGATTGAACTGTCCGAGCGGCTCGATGCCGACGGGTCGATCCTTACCGCGCCCACGGACGAGGCCCTGGCGGACGCCATCGCACAAGCGACGGCCTGCGATGCGGAGGCCATCGCCGTGTCCCTGCTGCACGCCTATGCCAATCCGGCGCATGAAGAGCTGATGGGCGCAGCCCTGCGAAATTCGGAATATCCCGTTGCCCTGTCGCACCGGGTCAACCCCGAGGCGCGGGAATATGAGCGCACGGCAACGACCGTATTGAGTGCCAGCGTCATGCCGCGCGCCGCCGCCTATCTCGAAAAGTTGGAAACCGCGACACCGGACGGCAGCCGCTTGCATCTCTTTCATTCCAGCGGTGGCATGGCCGCACCGGCCGCGCTGCGTGAACTGCCCCTGGGCCTCGCCCTGTCCGGACCAGCCGCCGGAGTCGCCGCTGCGAGTAAGATCGCTGCGGATTTGGGAATCGAAAACGCGATCAGCCTGGATATGGGCGGCACCACGACCGATGTCTGCCTCATCGCGGCGGGGCGCGCCGAAATATCGGTCAATCGATCCCTTGGCGATCACCCCTTGCGCCAGCCCATGGTCGCGATCGAGTCGATCGGCGCCGGCGGCGGCTCGATCGCGCGCCTCAACATGGGTGCCGTCGAAGTCGGACCGGACAGCGCGGGCGCCGTTCCGGGCCCGGCCTGCTACGGACAAGGCGGGACGGACGCGACGGTCACCGACGCGAATCTGGTGCTGGGTTACCTCGAACCGGGACAGCAGCTGGGCGAGTCGATCCGTCTCGACCCGGCGGCGGCGCAAACCGCCCTTCAGCCGGTCGCCGCGGCGGCCGGTGTAAGCGTCACCGAAGCCGCATACGGCATCGTTCGTGTCGCCAACGCGACCATGGTGCGGGCCCTCAACCGCGTGACGGTGGAACGCGGCATCGACGGCCGGGCCTGTGACCTGCTGGCCTTCGGCGGCGCCGGGCCGATGCACGCCGTGGCCCTGGCGCGCGCCTTCGGGATCCGGCGCGTGATCGTGCCGGCGGCATCCAGCGTCTTCTCCGCCGTCGGCTGCGTCACGGCGGAAATGCAATACACCCAACAGCAGACGGTACGCATGGCGAGCGAAGACTGGGACGCCAAACGTCTTGCCCTGCTGCAAGCGGAGACAACGGCCAGACTGTCGGCGCCGCTACGTGACGCGGGACACCGCGCGGACCAGATCAAGACGGAGTTCGTCGCCAGCATTCGCTATAGCGGCCAAAGCTATGCGACGGAGATCACCAACCCCGCGCTGGAAGATCCGCAATCTCTCGGCCGGCAGTTCCGGGAAATTCATCACCGCCTGTACGGCTTCGCAACGGAGGAGGCGTGGGAGCTATACGCGCTGCGCTGCACGGTTTCCCTACCCCGTGAGGTCGCCGTCGACACGCGCACCCCCCACCGCGATCCAGCCCAACCGTCAACATCCGCACCATGCTGGTTCGGCGGTCGGGACCCCGTCGATACGCCGCGATATGACCGAACGGCCGTCGCGCCCGGACAAGGCATCGCCGGCCCGGCCATCATCGAAGATTCATGGTCCACCACCGTCGTGCCGCCGGGCGCTGCCGCGACGGTCGACCCGCAAGGGCACCTTCTGATCGACGTGGGAGAAGCCTCATGACCGCCCGTATCGATCCGTTCACTCTGGAAGTCATTCGCAATGCCCTGACCTCGATCGCGGAAGAGATGTCGCTCGTCGTCATGCGTTCCGCCCGCTCGCCGCTGCTGCGCGAGGCGGGCGACCTGTCGTCCGCCTTGACCGACGCCGACGGCAACATGATCGCCCAAGGCCGCGACATACCGATGCATCTCGGCGTCATGTGTTTCACCGTGAAGGAATTCTTGAAACGGGTGCCGCCGGACCGGCTCGCGCCGGGGGATGTGTGGTTCCTGAACCTGCCGGAGGTCGGCGGCAACCATCTGCCGGACGTCAAGGCGATCCGTCCGATATTCATCGACAGCGAGCTGCGGGGGTTCGCGGTGAGCCTGGCGCATTGGGCGGATATCGGCGGCGCGGTGCCGGGCAGCTATGTCGCGTCCGCCACCGATGCCTGGCAGGAAGGGTTGCGGATTCCGCCGGTCCGCCTGTTTACCGCAGCAGGGCCGGACCGCGAGAAGCTGGATTTCGTGCTCGCCAACGTACGCGGCGCCGACGAGCGCGAAGGCGACATCCTGGCGCAGATGGCGGCGACCCGCGCGGCCGATCAGAAACTGCAGCAATTGTATGCCGAACACGGCCAGGCGACGATCGAGGCCGCCGTCGCAGCACTGCATGACCGGGCCGAGGCGCAAATGCGCGCCGCGATCGCCGATCTGCCGGCCGGTGAATATCACGGCGAGGACTGGCTCGATGATGACGGTGTCGAGGACCGGCGCATTGCCGTTCGCGTGCGGATCGAGTTGAAGGGCGACGAAGCCGTCTTCGACTTTTCCGGCTCAGACGATGCGGCGCGCGGACCGATCAATTCGACACCCTTTATCGCCTCCGCCGCCGCGTTCTACGCCATGAAGGCTTTGGCCGGCCCCGACATTCAGCCCAACGGTGGCTGCTACCGACCGATGACCGTCATCACGCGGCCAGGCTCGATCCTGGAACCCGATATCACGCTGCCCGTCGTCGGCGGCAATCACGAAACCTCGCAGCGCGTCGCCGACGCAATCTTCCGCGCCCTGGAGCCGGTCGTGCCGGAGCGGCTGACGGCTGGCGGGGCCACCACCTCCGGCCTGCTGCTGTTCGGCGGCAAACGCGCCGACGGCGCCTGGACGACGCTCTACGAAACTCACGGCGGTGGCGAAGGCGCGCGGATCGATAGGGACGGCGCACCGGTCATCCGCGTTCATCTGTCGAATGTCATGAACACACCGGCGGAGATTATCGAGGCGGAATATCCGATCCAAATCCGCTGCCAGAAGCTGAGGCGCGGGTCCGGCGGCGCTGGCGCGCATCGCGGCGGCGACGGGCTGCATCGCGAATATCACGTGCTGGCGGAAGAGATGTCATTGACGACGATGTTCGAGCGGCGGATCATTCCCCCCTATGGGTTGCAGGGCGGCGAGGACGGCGCACCGTTCCACGTCGAGCTGGTCGCATCGGACGGGACGCGCCGCGAACTGCCGGGCAAGGTGAACGTTCGTCTGGGGAAAGGCGACACGGTCGTCATCGAAAGCAGCGGCGGCGGCGGTTACGGTCCGCCGAACAACGGCACATAAAACAGGGAGAACAGCGCATGAGACTCGAGAACCGGATCGCCATCATCACCGGCGCCGCCAAGGGCATGGGGGCCGCGATCACACGAACCCTGGGCCGCGAAGGCGCGGACATGATGCTGGCCGCGCGCGAAGTCGCTCCGCTTGACGAAGTCGCCGAAGAGGTCCGCGCGATGGGCCGGCGGGTCGAGACCATTTCCGCCGACGTGACCGACCCGAAGCAGGTCGAGGCGATGGTCGAAGCCACCAAGGCGGCCTTCGGTGGCCGCATCGATATCCTGGTCAATGTCGCCGGCACCACCGGGCCGATCGAAACCCCGGTGCAGGACATCGACCCCGACGACTTCCTGGAAGTCCTGGACATCAACGTCAAGGGCACTTTCCTGCCGATAAAATACACCTTGCCGACAATGATCGCGCAGAAATACGGCAAGATCGTCAATATCGGCGGCTCGTCCGGCCTGCGCGGCTATAAGTACCGGACCGCCTACAGCTCATCGAAATGGGCGCTGCGCGGCCTGACCCGAACCATCGCGCTGGAGGCGGGTCCGCACAATGTGAACGTCAACATCGTCATGCCCGGCATCGTGCACACACCGCGGATGGACAAGCTGTGCGAAGAGAAGGCCCGGGTGCGCGGCTGGACCTTCGAGCAGGTCTATCAGGAATATGTCGAGGAGATGTGCCTCGGCCGCGTGACCGAGCCTGAAGACGTTGCCGATGCGGTCCTGTACTGCGCCAGCGACGAGAGCAAGAACATGACGGGGCAGAAGATCTCCGTCGATGGCGGCTGGGACGTCTAAAGACCGGAGGGAGTATCCGCCATGCTGAGCGACTTCGAACTCGACATGCCGGCCGATCTGCAGGAGACACTGGCCTGCCTGCCCGGCGGCACGCCGCTCGCCGGCGGCACCAACCTGCTGGTCGATTTGCGGGCGCGCCGCGAATCGGCGGCGCGGCTGGTCTGGCTGGGCAATATCGACGCGTTCCGCGACATCAAGATCGAAGACGGCCAAGCCGCGATCGGCGGCGGCACCACCGTCGGCGACATTCTGCGCCATCCCGGCATGGAAAGGGCGGCGCCCGCCCTGGTCGACTGCGCACGCGTCTTCGGCGGTCAGATGGTGCGCAACCAGGCGACCCTCGCGGGCAATGTGTGCTCCGGGTCGCCGGCCGCCGACAGCGTACCGCCGCTGCTCAGCCTCGATGCGGAGTTGTGCCTCGCCAGCGCAACCCAAGTCCGCACGATCGCGCTCGACGACTTCTACACGGGTTTCAAGAAGAACCGACGGTCGCCGGATGAGCTCGTCACCGGCATCTCCTGGCCCGTGCCAGGACCCAACACCGCGAATCGTTTCTACAAGCTGGCCCGCCGCAAGGGCGATGCCATTACCGTCGTCGGCGTGGCGGTGACCGTCACGCGCGATGGCGACACCTGCAGTGACGCCCGCATCGCACTCGGCGCCGTTGCGCCCACCGTGTTCCGCGCCAAGGAGGCGGAGGCCCTGATCATCGGCGAAACGCTGACCGAGGAGCGCATTGATGCGGCCGCACGCAAGGCGATGGAACAAGCCGACCCGATCGACGATTTGCGCGCTTCCGCTGATTATCGCCGCGACATGGTCCAGGTTCTGACCCGGCGGCTATTGAACCAGGCCTGGCAGTCGCTGGGCGAAGAGGAGGCCGGCCGATGAGTTCGGAGAAAGCCATTGCGGTCGAGATCAACTGTATCGGCCGCGAACTTTCAGAGCCGGCAAACGAACCCCTGCTCGATTGCCTGCGCCGGCATGGATTTTTCGAGGTCAAGAGCGGCTGCGAAAAGGGCGACTGCGGCGCCTGCGCCGTTCAAGTCGATGGCGAACCCGTCGATTCCTGTCTCACCCTCGCCTGGACGGTCGAAGGCCGTTCGGTCACGACGCTGGAGGGGCTCAACGATACCGACAATCCGCACCCGCTGATCGCCGCATTTTTGGAACATGGCGCGGTGCAGTGCGGCTATTGCACCCCCGGCATCATGATCGCGGCGGAAGCGTTACTGCGCGAGACACCGGAACCGAGCGACGATGATATTGCGATCGCGCTCAGCGGCAATCTGTGCCGTTGCACCGGCTACACGAAAATATTCGCGGCCATAAAGCAGGCGGGCGAGGTTTTGCGGGCGGGAGGGAATGATGACTGACCAGGAAACGTCCTACCGCCAGGCCGAAGCCAATGTGGTCCTGCGTCAGGTCGGCAAGCCGCTCGAGCGGACCGACGCGGTCGGCAAGGCGACCGGACGGACCCGCTATGCCGGCGACTACACCATGCCCGGCATGTTGCACGCGAAAGTGCTGCGCAGCGACATCGCCAGCGGCCGGCTGAAGCGGCTCGATGTATCGAAAGCGCGCGCGTTGCCCGGGGTCGCTTGCGTCCTGACGGCGGAAGATTTGCCGGACCGGCTGGCGGCGACCGACATGCCGGGACAAACCGGTCAGAAACGCGCGGCAACGGACCGGCAGATACTGGTACGCGAAATCATCCGCCATCACGGAGAGCCGTTGGCGTTGATCGCCGCCGAAACGCCCGCGCTCGCTGACAAGGCATTCGACCTGATCGAGTATGAGATCGAACCGCTGCCAGGCGTCTACGACACCGCGTCAGCGCTTGAGCCCGATGCCCCGATCGTGACCGAGCCCGACAATGTCGTCGGCAAGTACAAGATCCGTAAAGGCGATATCGAGAAGGGATTCGCCGCCGCGGACCGCATTATTGAAAACACCTTCTATACCCAGTTCATCGAACATGCGTTCCTGGAACCGGAAGTCGGTCTCGCCTGGGTGGACGAGAATGGCGTCGTCAATATCCGCATGTCGACCCAGGTGATCGAGCATTTCCGCTTCATCGCCGACGCCTTGGGCGTACCGCACAACAAGGTGCGCATCCTGGGCGCCATGGTCGGCGGCGGTTTCGGCGGCAAGGAAGACATCACGGTCGAGCTTTACCTGGCGCTCCTGGCGCAGACCACGCGGCGGCCGGTGCGCCTCGCCTACACCCGCGAGGATTCCTTCGTCGGGCACGGCAAGCGGCATCCCTTCTCCGTCTCGCACAAGACCGGTGTCACCGAAGACGGCAAGATCACCGCGCTCGAAGTGAAGATCAGCGCGGATTCCGGCGCCTATGTCTTCCTCAGCCCCTACGTGCTGCTGTATTGCGCCGTCGCCGCGCCGGGTCCGTACCGGATCGACAATGTCAAGATCGACGCCGCGGCGATCGCGACCAACAATATGTACACAAGCGCCTTCCGCGGCTTTGGCGCAGCGCAGGCCTGCGTCGCCTATGAAGCGCAGATGGACGAGATCGCCAAGGCGCTTGGCCTCGATCGTTTCGAATTCCGGCGCCGGAATTTTATGCGCACGGGCGACAAGACCGCGACCGGCCAAACCGTCGAAAGCGCGATCTGGGCCGACGAATGCATGACCCAGGCATTGGACGCGCTGGGGGACAAACCGGCCGACACGGGCGCGGTCAAGATCGGCCGGGGCGTCGCGACCTATCAGCAAAGCTACGGCCGCATCACCTGGTTCCACGATACCTCGGAGGCCTGGGTCGGGATCGAAGTCGACGGCACGGTCATCGTGCGCTCCGGCGTCACCGATATCGGCGCGGGCCAGGCGTCGGCCCTGGGCCAGATCGCCGCCGAGTTGCTGGGTGTCGGGCTCGACGATGTCGTAATTTACAACAGCGACTCCGCGGTCACGCCGCTGGCCGGCACCACGACCGCGACGCGCGCGCTCTACATGACCGGGCGGGCGGTGCACACCGCGAGCACCAATCTGCGCGAACGGCTTGTCGCCTTCGCGGCACAGGAGCTCGACGCGCGGCCGGATGAGATCGACCTTGCGAATGGCCAAGCCTTCGTTCCGGACGACCCGTCGAAATCGATGAGCCTTAAGGATTTGGCCTCACGCGGCGCGTCGGAAGGGCTGGAGCGGTCGGAACTCGCCATGTTCCGCGCGCCCTTCACCGATCCGATCGACCAGGAAACCGGACAAGGCCCGGTCTTCCCCGATTTCACCTATGGCTGCCACGCGGTCGATGTCGCCGTGGATACGGAGACCGGCGAGGTTACCGTGCTGAAAAGCGTCGGCGCGCACGATATCGGCCAGGCGATCAACCCGCAGGCGGTCGAAGGGCAGATCGAAGGCGGCGCCCTGATGGGGCAAGGCTACGCGCTCAGCGAGGAGTTGCTCTACGAGGAGGGCAAGCTGGTCAGCCCGAGCTTCAGCGAATACCTGATCCCGACCTCGATGGATATGCCGGACATCCAGTGCATCATCCTGGAATCGCGCAGCGGCCTCGGGCCGTTCGGCGCCAAGGGCATCGGCGAACCGAGCCTAACGCCCGTCGCCCCGGCAATCGCCAACGCCGTCGCCGACGCCATCGGCACCCGCGTCTTCGACCTACCGATCACGCCGGAGAAAGTGGTGCGGGCGATTCGCGAGAGCGGTCACAAAATTTAGGGTAAGCATCCCGAATCGCCTGACGCACCGGTGGCCCGACCGTGTTTTTGCGCGACAATTGTGCGGCGTAATCCCGCTCCGTGTCGGCAGTCGTTCGTCCCCGGCAGGGTTTAACCACCTGCTTATTATTATTTTTTTGGTCTCAAAGCTGAAACGAAAGCAACATAATCCAATCACATAAACGACACCGTCGTGCAACGCATCGGTGACAGACATCCCGCGACTAGGAAACCGTCGCAGGAGATGCCCCATGGAGCCGTTGCGTTTTAACAATTTGCAAGTCCGCTTGGCGAACAACGATTCCGAAATCGATGCCTCGCAAGCGCTCCGATACAAGGTCTTTCACGAGGAGCTAGGTGCCACGCAGACGCCCGGTGAAAGCCGCCATCGCCGCGATGTCGATCCGTTCGATGCTTATTGCGACCACCTGCTGGTCATCGATCTGGAACGCGGTGACGCCGCCAAGCCGTGCGTCGTCGGCACGTATCGCATGCTGCGGGGCGAAACGGCGAAGACGTCAACTGGGTTTTACTCGGCGGACGAATTCGATCTCAGTCCCTTGCTGACCTATCCCGGCGAGATCATGGAGCTGGGGCGGTCTTGCATCGAAGCCCAGTACCGGCGGCGGGGAGCGATGCAGCTGCTATGGGCCGGTATCGCGGAATACATCACGCAACACGACGTAGGGGTGATGTTCGGTTGCGGCAGCCTGCACGGAACCGAACCGGCCGAGGTCAAGCTGCCGCTCGCCTATTTGCATCACTATCACACCGCCCCGGACCACCTTTGTCCGCGTGCACTCGAACATCGCTGTGTTCCAATGGGCGCCATTGAGAAAGACGAGTTCGACACAAAACGCGCGCTCTCGGAGCTGCCGCCATTGCTGAAGGGCTATCTGCGTCTCGGCGGTTACGTTGGCGCTGGCGCTGTCATCGATACCGCATTCAACACGATCGATGTCTGCGTTGTGGTCGAGACCAAAAACCTGTCGCACGCCTATAATCGGCATTTCGTTCGGGATCGTGCGGCGGCACAGCAAACCGGAGCCGCTGCGGCGTGACCCATTCGCCTCTCCGCGCGGCGATCACCGCTTTCGCCTTTCTGATCGGCACGGGAACCATTGTGGCGCTGTACCTGGTGGCGACACCGTTCGGCGCCCGGGCCCGGCGGATCTTCGCCTGCCTGTTCTTCAATCTGTGTCTTGCCCTGACGGGGATCACCATCCGGTGCCTGGGCACGCGCCAGGAAGCGGCCGGGGTCCTCTATGTCGCGAACCATGTATCCTATCTCGACATTCCCGTGCTTGCGGCGTCCGGCGACGGAGCTTTTGTGGCGAAGTCAGAGGTCAGAGATTGGCCTCTCTTCGGGTTCCTGGCCAGGGTCGGACGCACCGTCTTTGTCAGTCGCCAAGCGGCGAATGTCCGCGGCGAGCAGGTCGCAATTCGGCGGCGATTGGATGACGGCGAATCCGTGTTCCTGTTCCCGGAAGGTAGCAGCAGCAACGGGGCGGGCGTCCTGCCCTTTCGCGCCGGCCTGATGTCGGCAGCGAGAACCGATGGCAGCGCCAGTGTATCCGTCCAGCCCATCAGCATCGTCTATGGTCCGCAGGTGCCGGAGCGGCCAGGCCTCACGCGGGCGGAGCGCGATTGCTATGCCTGGTACGGCGCGATGGAACTGTTGCCACATCTCTGGCGCCTGTTCGGAACGGCGGAGCGTGTGGTGGTCGCCGTGCAATTCCACCCTCCGCGTGCCGCCTGCGATTTCGAAAGCACACGCGCGCTTGCGCAATGGGCCGAACGGACTGTCGCACGAGGTATCCGCCAAATCATGCTCTCCGAAGTCCGCGCCCGCGAAGAGCAGGCAGGAACGCTCCCTCTGCTTGAGCGCGATTTTTCGTTTTAATCGGCGTTGCTACTTTGAATATTGCTCAATTAGCGCACGGGCCCGCAGCTCAGCGTCTTCCGGGATCGTGTGCCGGGGCGGGAAGTCGCCGGCGGCGGGTTTCGTCGCGTCGATGATCATTTTGGCGGTCAGCCCGTCATGGTTCGACGGGTCGAGGATCGCACCCATGCAGTTCTTCAAGATATCCACATCCGCGTCCGCCTGCATGCGGGTGCACAATGCCCACATCACGTCCTGATCGCTGGACACGTCGACATCGTGATCGACGACCACGGCGAGTTTCAGGCTGAGATCTTCGCCGAGCGCCGTCGCCGCGGCGTTCTTCGCCTGACCGGGCGCGGGATCCTTCATGGCGATATAGACATGCATGCGGCAGGTTCCGGATTTCGGCATCGCGACCCGGGTCACGTTGGGATAGTTCTGCCGCAGCACCCTCAACAATCGCGCCTCCATCGGCACCGCCAGCAGCCCTGTATGCTCATCGGAGATGCCGGAGACGATGTCCTGGTAGATCGCATCGCGCCGGTGCAGGATCGCCGACACTTCGATCACGTGCTGGGTGGAGCGCGCCGAGGCGTAGCCGGTGAACTCGGCGAACGGGCCCTCCGGTGCCTGCTCGCCCGGTACGATATGCCCTTCCAGGACGAACTCCGCATAGGCCGGCGCCTCTACGGGTACCGTGACGCCCTCGACCAGTTCGAGCGGCTGCCCCATGAATCCACCGGCGACCGCGTATTCGTCGACATCGATCGGCCCCTTCCACAGGCCGCTACCGAAGGCGAAAAGCGGGTGGTGCCCGATGACGATCGAGACCGGGATCGGCTCGTCACGCGCGGCCGCACGCTCGGCGTAGTTCCAGAGATGCCGGCGGCTGTGCAGGCTGGTGCCGAACCGGGTCTTGCCCAAGACCTGCAGCCGGTGATAGCTGGCGTTGCGCACTCCCGTATCCGGATCCTTCGCGACGACGATGCCGTTGGTGACGTAGCGCCCGCCATCCTCGGCGAAATGGTTGAGAATTGGCAGGCTCGCGAGATCGACGTCGGCCCCCGTCGTCACCACATCGAGGACCGGTCCCGTCTCCTGGACAACCGGTTCGATGGTTCTTTCACCCAGACCGGCCCAGGTCTCGATCAGCTCTTCTTCGGCGACGCCGAGCGCCCGGGCGTACCGCCCGCGGTCCCCGAACAGATTCGTGACGACGGGAAAGGGCGAAGCGCCGACCTTGTCGAAGCGGATGACCGGCGCGCGGCCCTGCTTCTCCAGTTCCATCGCCACCGCCGTCACGTCGAAATCGAGCCCGACCGGTTCCGGGATATGCAGCACGCTGCCGGGATCGTCCGCTTGCAACAAGTCGAGACACGTTCGCAAAGCGAGATGTCTTTCGGTGGAACGAATATCGGCCTCCGTAGCTACTGCTCGCCCGCAGCCTCGGT
>JAPPPC010000695.1:571-2915 GCA_028817685.1 Rhodospirillaceae bacterium | reverse complement strand
GCCTTTCACAGTCGGTGCTCAGGGCGCGTAGTATACAGGGGTTTCGCCGGACCGGGTGTTTGACGCAGAAGACGGACCGCTTGCCGGTCTGCGCTGCCTGGAACTGTGCTGGGTCTGGTCGGGGCCGATGGTCTGCCAGATTCTCGCCGATCTGGGCGCGGAGGTAATCAAGGTCGAGACGCCGAAGCGCTTCGATCTGTATCGGACGCGCGGCCTGGAAACCCAACGCGGCCTGATGGATGAGCGGACGCGGATCGAGTCGTCGATCTATTTCCACAGTTTGAACCGCAACAAGATCGGACTTTCGCTCGATTTAAAACAGGAAGAGGGGCTGTCGATCGCGAAATCGCTGATCGGCGATTCGGATCTCGTCATCGAAAATTTTACTGTCGGCACGATGGAGCGTCTCGGTCTGAGCCGGGACGTCTTGGCCGAGGCAAATTCCCGCATCGTGCAACTCTCTATGAGCGGGCCAGGCCGCGGCTCCGCGGTCGAGGAATTGCGGTCCTACGGCCTAGTGTTGAGTGCCCTCGGTGGTGCCGAAATTTTGATCGAAGAAGAGGGACAGTTCCTCGGTTCACCGACATTCTCACTCAGCGATCCGAACGCTGCGGTCTTCGGTGCGATGGCGGCAATTGCGGGCGCCTTGTCGGCGCGCGAGAACGGACGGGGCATGGCAATCGACCTGTCACAAATCGAAGCCGCGGCTACCCTCGGTACTGCGCCGGTTCCCTCGTCATCGACACGGGATGCGATGGTCGAAACGGCGGACGGCGCGATCGTCGCGACATCGGTACCGAATGATAGCCCGGCAGAGGCATTGGATTTTGCCGAGATGACCCGGGACCAGCTTGTCCGAAATTGTGAAATTGTCGGGGGCCAAACGGCGGTTTTTCGCGAGCTGGACCAGTCGGAAGACGCGACGGAGTTCGCCGATTGCTCCGCATGGCTGCCGTCGCACCACAGCTATACCGGCGATGAAATGCTTGTCGCCGCACCGTGGCGCGAGAGTGGCGCGCGCGCCGCCGTCCGAAAGCCGGCACCGCTGCTGGGTGAGGGCGATCGATATGTTCTGGGTGACCTGCTGTCGTTTAGCGAAGCGGAAATCGTCCGGCTGACGGAGAGCGGCATCGTCGGCGTCCCGGACCTGGCGCAACCCGCGCCGCCAAAACGGAAGAAAGCGAACGTATGATCGATATTATGGGCCATAAACCGGACGCGACGACCTTGCGTGATTTGGTGGTCAAACGCGCGTCCTATGGCGACAAACCGTTTCTGATTTGCCGCGACGTCACCTTGACCTATGCCGTCGCGGACCGCATGTCGAACCGGGTCGCAAACAGCTTGCTGGCAGAGGGTATCGGCCATGGCGATGTGGTGGCGACCGTCATGTACAACGCGGTCGAACAGGCACTGATCTGGTTTGGTTGTGCCAAGATCGGCGCCGTCTACGCTTCCCTGAACGTATCGTTGAAGAAAGAGGACCTCGCCTACAGTCTGAACGACACTGGCGCCAAGATGCTGTTCGTCGATGAGGAACTGGCGGACGCCTATATCTCCGCGAAACCGCTGCTCGATTTTGATCCCCCGGTCTATGTGCATGGTGCTGTCGACGTGATCGCAGGCGCCGCGCCGCTCGATGATTTATTGCAGGGCGGGGAAAGCCTGCCCGATGCGGAGGTCGCCGCCGCCGATCCGGTCTGCATCGTCTACACCGGCGGCAGCACGAGCATGCCGAAGGGGGTGTTGGTTTCGCATCTCTATTACATCGCCGCGGCGGTACGATATGCGGAGATCGCCGAGGCGACGGAAGACGACGTACATTACGCCAACTCCCACTTCTTCCATATCGGTGGTCAGCAGTTCGCGATCACCAGCCCGCTCTATAACGGCATGACGGGCATCATGGACAAGTGGTTCAGCGCGTCGAACTACTGGAACATCGTGCACAAATATGGCGCGACGATCATTGATCCGCTGGGAACGATGATGGCGGTGCTGCTGCGGCGGCCGGAGTCAGAGCTCGACAAGACCCACAAGGTGCGGGTCGGTGTCGGTATTGCATCCAGCCAAGTCCGCAAGGACCTGCGCGACGAGTTCGAGGCCCGGTTCGGTGCGCCCATGCTGGAAGTCTATTCGATGACCGAAATGGGCGTGCTGATGTGCAGCGAGCGCTTACATGACCGGCGCAGCGGGTCCTGCGGCCGGCCGCATGGCTGGGCCGAAGTGCTGGTGGTCGATGCGGACGACAATCCGGTGCCGCCCAACACACAGGGCCAGATCCTGTTCAGCCAGAAAGTGCAGAGAACCTACATGAAAGAGGATGGGCACACGCCGCCGGAGA
>JAPPPC010000695.1:0-561 GCA_028817685.1 Rhodospirillaceae bacterium | reverse complement strand
CAACACACAGTGCCAGATCCTGTGCCGCCCGAAAGTGCCGAACACCTACATGATCGAGTATGTGAACAAGCCGCAGGAGACGCTCGCCGCCTGGAAAAACCTCTGGTACCACTCCGGCGATCTCGGTTATCTCGACGAGGACGGTTACGTCTATTTCGTCGGGCGCGAAGCGCACTGGATCCGCCGCCGCGGCGAGAATGTCTCGGCTTTTGAGGTGGAGAAAGCGTTGACGCCACATGATGCCGTTGTCGACTGCGCCGCTGTCGGCGTGCCGTCGGAGATCGGCGAGGAGGACATCAAGATCTACGTCCAGCTCGCCGAGGATGTGCCGCGGCCCGACCCGGCGGAACTGGTCGGCTGGTGCAAGGAACGCATCGCCTTCTTCAAGGTCCCTCGCTATGTGGAATATGTCGAAGCCTTCCCACGCACGATGACCAAGAATGAAATCGCCCGGCATGAGCTGCGCGAACGCGGTATCGGCCATGCCTGGGATAGTGAGACCGGAGATTGGATCGGGGAGGGGAGTTGAGATGACGGAACTCAGGGAGATCGCAACGGGGC
>JAPPPC010000674.1 GCA_028817685.1 Rhodospirillaceae bacterium | reverse complement strand
ATGGCTAATCCACGACCTGACTGAGCTCACCGCCGCACGTCCTATCGGCATCGTCATTCAGTCCTCGTGACCCCGGCCTTCACACCCCGCGGGCACGCCTGCCCATCCTGAACGAAGCGTTCAGCCCGCGCGCGGAAGGTTGGTCGCGGCATGCGGGAACAGGCGGAGGAAGGCCGAAACGGGGCCGCCGGTTCGGGTACCGAACGTCGCGGCCGGATAGGCCTCACCGCACTTGAACTGGAGAAAATTCCGGTCGCCGTCAGCGCGTCTTAGTCTTCCGGCTCCGCCGAGGCCTGCGCCTTATCCGGATCTTCTTCGACGGGATTGCCGCCCAGATCCCGCATGATCTGCATGATCTCCGTGTGCGCCCGGTCCAGAACC
Organism: Rhodospirillaceae bacterium; assembly: GCA_028817685.1. Taxonomy (GTDB): domain Bacteria; phylum Pseudomonadota; class Alphaproteobacteria; order UBA8366. The sequence goes on along the minus strand of JAPPPC010000674.1, from coordinate 11,651 downwards.
GCGGCATCCGGCCCGCGCAGGACGATCGATACCGTAAAGCCGGACTGCTTGCGCATCTGCGGATAGCTGCCGATGTCGATATCGCGGTAGCGCGCCTGAACCAGCGCCAGCCCTTCGGCGATCGTGCCCTCGCCCAGATCCACGGCGAGACCGCGCGCCAGCATGCGCTGCCCGCCGGTGATATGCGGCACCGCTTGCTGGAACATCATCTGCATGATGCGCGGCACCCCGGCCATGACGAAGACGTTCTCGATACGGTAGCCCGGCGCCGCGCTGACCTCCTGCTGCAGCAAAACCGAGCCTTCCGGAAAGGTCGCCATGCGCAACCGCGCTTCGTTCATGGTATCGCCGCGTTCTTCCGTGCGGCGGGTCAGCAGCGCGACCGTATCGGGATCGCGGTACTTGCCGACGCCGAACGCCTCGGCGACGCATTCCGAGGTGATATCGTCATGGGTCGGACCGATGCCGCCGGTGGTGAAAACATAATCGAACTTGACGCGGCATTCATTCAGGGTCTCGACAATGGTCTCGCGGACATCCGGGATCACGCGGACCTCGCGCAGCTGCACGCCGAGCTCATTCAGGCCCTTGGCGATGTATGCAAGGTTCTTGTCCTGCGTCCGGCCCGAAAGAATTTCATTGCCGATCAGGATCAGGCAGGCAGGCGGTGACGGATTTTTTCTCTGACATAAGGCGACCTTGCTCCCTAAGGCTCTGTGTCCCCGGTCCGGGGATTCAATCTATCCAACGCGCAGCCATGCCGCCACGACAGCGGTGACGGCAAGAGGACGCCGGAACATCGATGCCGCATTCTGGCGATCGGCGCGGGTTCTGCCGAGTCCGAAAATGTCAGATCTTCGCGCAGCGCCTGAAGGCGCAACCGGCGAACCGCCCGCGCTGGCCACGGGAAACATCTTCGGAACCGACGCGGGCAACCGGTACGGCAGCGCGATGCGTTCCAGAAAAACCCTTGCGGCGATCTACATACATCCATAGCGAGGGGCGTAAACTGCCGCCGCCAATCGCTCAAAGAGGAAAGATGCTCAAGCTTTACTATTACCCGGTCGGATTTTCGCTGGCCGCACATATCCTATTGGAAGAAAGCGGTACGAATTACGACGCGACGGAAGTCGGGTTCGGCGATCCGGCTAAGATGAACGCGTACAGAAAGATCAATCCGCGCGGCTTGGTGCCGGCGTTGCAATTGGAGGACGGAGAAGTCCTGACCGAGAACGTCGCCATTCTGCCGTATCTCAGCAAGCGGTTCGGATTTTGGCCGGCCGACCCGGTAGCGGAAGCTCGAGCGATGTCCTTGCTGGGATATTTCGCGACGGCCGTCGCGACCGCGGCGGCACAAATGAGCCATCCGGAACGGCACACGGTGGATGCGCACGGAATCTCCGCCGTTCAAGAAGCGGGCCTTAACGCCTTTCGGTCGCATTTGGCGGCGATTGACACAAAGCTGCAAGAGCGGCGGTGGTTGATCGACGCGTATTCGGCCTGCGACGCCTATGCGTTCGCGTTTTACGTATACGGCGTCCATAAGGGACTCGCGACGGACACGCTCCGCGCGTATAGGGTGCACAAAGACCGGATGCTCGAACGCGATGCGGTTCGAACGGTTCTCGATTACATCGGGGTCGAATTGCCGTCCGGCCGCTAGATTTGAGAGGCGGACCGCCCGCGTCGGGGTGACGCGGCGGGCGCCGTCAGCTTACCGTGAACTGTCCCATCATGCCGCGATCCTCATGTTCCAGGATGTGGCAGTGATACATGTAGGGAAACTTGGCGCTGGCGGGATGATCGAAACGCACGACGATCTCCGACCAGTCATCGTCGTCCAGCACCACGACATCCTTCCAGCCGCGTTGATCGGGCGGTGCGACATCGCCTTCCATCGCGTCGATCAGGAAGGAGCAGCCATGCACATGGAACGGGTGCGCGCCCTGGTCCGCCTTGATCCGCCACCGTTCCCAAACCCCGCGTTCGACCCGCTCATTGATGACGTTCATATCCATCGCCGCCCCGTTGATGGTCATATCCATCGCCGCGTGGCCGCCATGCGCGCCGTGCCCCCCCTTGCCCGGTTGCATGGCGAGAATGAAATCGCGGGTGCGGGCGATCTCATGGGCCTTGGGACGGGTGATGGTCGCGAGCGACGCGGGCAAGGGCGCCCGGTGCGCCGGCAACCCAGGATCCGGTTGCAATGTCAGGGCGGGTTGCGGACGCCGGTCCACCGGGCCCGCCAGCAAGTTGCGAAACCCGCTGACGAAGCCCTCATCGTCATCGTCGAACTGGTCTTCGAACACGGTCAGCAATTCGGCGGGCTGGCCGTCCGACAGATCGACGACGATCTCACACCGTTCGCCCGGGGCCATTTCCATCTCCGTCAGGGGCACCGGGGCGGCCAGCAGCCCGCCATCGCTGGCGATCTTGTGAAAGGGACGGCCGTCGGCGAAGGCGACGATATAGAACCGGGCGTTGGCGCCGTTCAACAGGCGCAGCCTAACCTTGCCCGCGGGCACCGTGGCGACCGGCGCGATGGCGCCGTTGATGACCACCGTTTCGCCCAGCCAGCCATCTTCGTCCGCATCCATGAGGGAGTACACCAGCCGGCCCGCGGCATCGAAAGTCCGGTCCTGAATGATGACCGGCAGATCGTCGACTCCGTATCGACGCGGCAAGGCGAGCGAATCGGTCATCGCGTCGTCGATGATGATCATCCCGGCCAGCCCGCGATAGACCTGATCGCCGGTCCTACCGTGCGTATGGGAATGGTACCAGCATGTCGCGGCGGGCTGCACGATGGACAGGGTGGGCTGCCAGCCTTCGCCCGGCGCGATCGCCAGCTGCGGTCCCCCGTCGACATCGCCGGGCACATGCAGCCCGTGCCCGTGCACGGCGACGCTCTCGGCCAACCCGTTGTGATAGCGCAGATGGAGTTCGCTGTTCTGCCGCGTCCGGATGGTCGGTCCCAGATAGCCCTGGCTGAAGCCCAAGGTCGGCGTCTTGACGCCGGGCAGGAACGACCAGTGGCCCGGCCGAATTTGCAGATCGACCGGCGCGCCGTCGCTGCCGTCGACAAGCCGCGGTATCGGCAGCCGGCGCGGCGCGGCCTTCGCCCACGCGGTTTGAAGGTATCCGGCCGCCAGCAGCGCGGCGCCGCCGGCCAGAAAGCGCCGCCGGGAATGGATCATCGGCATCCCTATTGTCCCACAGTTGGTTGCAAGGAAGAACGTGCCGCCAAAATGGTCGCGCCGGCCTGCCGCTGTCCATCGGACCAATGCCGGATAGGGCGGTTCAGCGCATCCGGCAATAGGTCAATTGCACCCGCGCGGCCGATTCCAATATCTTGATTACAAATCGAAATCGGGAACGACACCATGCTTGAAGCGATCGGACAGATTCCGCACCGGCGCACGATATTTACCGTCTTCGTGCTGTTTGTCTTCGGCACCAGCGCGGCCGAAATCATTTCCGAGTTCGCGGATGGCGAAACGCTCGACTCGATGGGCGATGACTTGTCGCGGTTCGCCCTCAGCGCCGTCGTACTGCTGCTGTATGTCTGCGAACATGTCGCGCAGCAGCGGGCGCTCGGCGATTTGCGCGGACAGCTGCACAAGGCGAAGGGGCAGCTCGCCCGGCTCGACACGCAAACGCAGGAATTTGCAAATCAGTATCGGGCCGTCATGCAGAAGCAGTTCGACGCTTGGAACCTCACGGCAAGCGAGCAGGATGTGGTCATCGGGATGCTGAAGGGGCTGTCCTTTCGCGAGATCGCCGGGCTGCGGGAAACGCGGGAAAAGACCGTGCGCCAGCAGGCGTCCAGCGTCTATCGCAAGGCCGGCGTGGCGAGCCGGCACGAGCTCGCCGCCTGGTTCTTCGAGGATTTGCTCGACCCGCCGCCGGTCGCCGACACGTAGGGTTGCGATTGTCGGGCCAAACCGCTGGAAACTCATGCCCTTAACTTGCGCGCAGGGGCACTGCGATGCTTTCATGCCGCGCGCCCGGAACGCGGCGCGGCACGTCCCAAGACACACGAACAGAGGCAAAGACACAGTATGGCGGACACTGGCACGGCGGCCCCGACCACGGCGCGCGTCAACAATCCGAATAAAATGGCGCGGCGGGCCGCGTTCGATCCGACGGTGGAAACGGATAAGCCGCAGGATTACTACGACCGGATCAAGGAGAAGTTCGCGGAGGAGCGCGACAAGCGCCTCGCCTTCCGCCCGGAAGGCCAGCAGCAATACACCTCCGACTTCTCCGGCGCCCTATCGCGCTATGAGACCGATCCCTGGGCCGGAGAGCGGATCGAGCGCGAGCCGATCGAGGACCATGTCGAATGCCTGTTTATCGGGGGCGGGTTTTCGGCGCTGCTGACGGCGGCGCGGCTACGCGAACGCGGGGTGGAGAGCATCCGCATCGTCGAGAAGGGCTCCGATGTCGGCGGCACCTGGTACTGGAACCGCTATCCGGGCGTCGCCTGCGATGTCTCGTCCTACGACTATCTGCCCCTGCTCGACGAGATCGGTTACATGCCGAAGAGTTTCTTCGCCAAGGGACCGGAGATCTATGCGCATTGCCAGGCGATCGCGAAGAAATACGACCTCTACGACCTCGCCGTTTTTCAGACCACGGTGACCGGCACCCACTGGGACGAGAAAGCGAAGCTGTGGCGATTGTCGACCGACCGCGGCGACAAGCTGACGGCCAAGTTCGTGATCGTCGCCAACGGCACCCTGGCCAAGCCGAAACTGTCCCGGGTCAAGGGCATGGAGAGCTTCAAGGGCTATGCCTTCCACTCCTCGCGCTTCGACTATGGCTGGTGCGGCGAGAATCTGGAGAAGCTCAAGGACAAACGGGTCGGGATCATCGGCACCGGCGCGTCGGCCGTGCAGATCATCCCGCATCTCGGCCGCGCCGCGAAGGAGCTCTACGTCTTCCAGCGCACGCCGTCGGCGATCGATATCCGCGACGACATTCCGACCGATCCCGCCTGGGCGGCAAGCCTGGAGACGGGCTGGCAGAAGGAACGGCTGGACCGGCACGTGCTCGGCACCAAGCCGGATCCGGACAAGCGCAAGCAGATCGAGGCGATGCCGCGCGAGCTGCGCACGCAGCGCTACGAGAACCACAATATCGAGCACCAGATGCGCATCCACCGGCGCGTCGAGGAGATCGTCAAGGATCCGGCGACGGCGGAAGCGTTGAAGCCCTGGTACATGCACCGCTGCAAGCGGCCAACCTATGACGACGAGTATCTGCCGGCCTTCAACCGGCCCAACGTCCATCTGGTCGACACCGACGGCAAGGGCATCACCGAGATCAATGAACGCGGTCCGGTGTTCGAGGGCCAGGAATATCCGGTCGACCTGCTGATCTACGCCACCGGCTTCGAGGTGCAGGTCACCGGCATCTACAACGACATCCGCGGCGAGAACGGGCTGGAGCTGAACGACAAATACAGCAACGGCATGCGCACCGTGTTCGGCATCCATTCGGCCGGCTATCCGAACCTGTTCATCATGGGCGGCTATCAGGCCTCGTTTCAGTTCAACCTGACCTTCATGCTGCAGACCCAGGGCTTCCACATCGCCGACTGCATCAAATATGCGCGCGAGAACGGCCACGACACGATCGACGCCAAGCCGGAGATCGAGGATTGGTGGGTCAGCGAGGTCATCCGCTATCGCGGGACCACCAACCGCAACCGCGAATGCACGCCCGGCTATTACAATTTCGAGGGCGAGGACAACCGCCGCGAGGACGGCAATTACAATGGCGGCATGTGGCAATATTGCGAGCATCTGAAAGAGGTGACGGGCGCGTACGAGAAATACTTCACCTTCGCGTAGGCCACGCCGGTCCGCAGCCGCGTGCCCGGTTCACGCCGCGTTCGAATGAGGGGAATGCAGTCGCCATGCCGATAAAACTTGACGGTATCGGGCATTGCGCCATCGCCGCCAATGACATGGCCGCCATGGCGCATTTCTACCAGGAAGTCCTCGGATTCCGGCTGCTCGAAGAAGACCCCGACCATGGCGGAATCTTCCTCAATCTGGCGGGCACCAGCCACACCATCGACCTGTTCCCGATGGGGACCGGCGGCACGAAGCCGGCCAAGGACGGCTCGCCGCTCATGCATATCGCCTTCAAGGTTTCCAGTTACCGCGCGCTGCGCGAAGCCCATGACAACCTGGTCGAACACGGCGTGGCGATCCGGGCGCTTCGCGATCACGTCAGCCAGCGGTCGATCTACTTCTCCGATCCCGAAGGCACCCCATTGGAGATCTATTACGAAAAACCGAACTGGGCCGAACTCTTCGCGAATGGCCGCGGCGACGACGACGGCGCATTTTCCTTCGACAGCCCGGCGCCCGGCTGGGAGTAGCATGGAAGCGATCTACATCTTCATGCGGCGCGATCTGAAGATGCGGCGCGGTAAGGAAATCGCCCAGGCAGGGCATGCGGTGCTCGGCTTGGGCGCCGAAGACCGGCGGATTATCACCCTGAAGGTCCACAGCGAAGAGGACTTGCTGGCGTTGGAAGCGCAGGCCCGGGAAGAGGGCAGGCTCCATTGTCTGGTACGCGACGGCGGTCATACGGAAGTACCGGAAGGCACACCGACCTGTATCGCCATACTGGGCGGCGAATATCCGGACTGGAGCCTGTACTGAGACCGTAGGGCCGGCAACCTAACTGCCAGCGTTCTAGCGCTTCGGTACAAAGGGCAGGGTGGTGACCAGCGCGTCGCGCATGCCCGTCCAGGTGTCGGCGGTGAGGGACTGACCCGGCGCCGCGCACGCTGTCTCGACGAGGCCGAGGGCGATGTTCTTTTTCAGCCGGGGCGAGAAGGTCAGGCTGGTGATTCGGCCGGCCGGACGGCCGTCCCGATAGAGCGGCCAGGGGTCTTCGTTGGGCGCCAGACGGTCGCCGTCGACGGTGAGGCCGACGAGACGGCGCGTCACCGGCGCGTCCTTCAACGCGGCAAGGCGGGCCTTGCCGATGAAATCCGCCGGATTGTCCAGTTCCACCAGGCGATCCAGCCCGAGTTCATACGGGGTCTCGTCCGGCGTCATGTCGATACCCCAGGAGAGGATGCCGGATTCGATCCGGCGCGCCTGCGACACGGACCCGAGCCGGACATCGTGCGGGCGGCCGGCCTCCAGCACCGCCTCGAACAGCGCATCGCCCTTCGAAGCATCGGCGAGGTAGAGCTCAAAGCCGAGCTCCCCGCTCCATCCCGTCCGCGACAGGAGCAGTTCGGTGCCGGCGAAATCCACGGTCGTCAGCCGGTAGTATTTGAGCGCGCGGATGGCGTCGCCGAACATGTCAGCCAGCAGCGCGGCCGATTTGGGCCCCTGCACCTGCAGGACCGAGACGCCGGCGTCGCGGATGCGGACATCCATACCGGCATGCACCGCCACGCCCTTGGCCCAGAGCTCCAAATCGGCGTCGCACGTCGAAAGCCAAAAGCGTGTGGCGTCCGGACGCAGGATGATCGGATCGCTGAGAATGCCGCCGTCCGCAGCCGTGATCAGCGCGTATTTGCATTGTCCGACGGCGCATTTCGACATGTCCCGTGGGGTCAGCAACTGCACGAACTGCGCCGCGTCCGGACCGGTGATCTCGATCTGCCGTTCACCCATGACCGGCCACAAGGCGACGTCGTTCACGACGCTCCAATATTCGGACTCGGGGTCGGAAAAACTGCCCGAGATATAGGTGCGGTTATAAACGGAGAAGCTGCGGCAGCCGTGACGCCAGGCGGCTTCGAAGAAGGCGCCTTTGCGGATTCGGGGTTGGAACCCGATCTGGGCGCCGTTATGCGGACTCCGCGCCATGTCTGTGACCCCTCGATGTTGCGACATTCCGGACAGCGGGGCCGCCGCCCGCGCCTGGAATCGTGACCGGCGCCACTATACCTTTCGGACCAAAGAACGCTCAGCTCGGAAATCCGGTGCCGAGCAGGGGGCCGTATGGGCCCCGATCGGAACCAGCCGGAGGAAACCGAATGACCGCATGGCTTTACCTGTCCGCCGCCATCGGGATGGAAATCGCGGGGACGTTTCTGCTCAAACTGTCCGACGGGTTCGCGAAGTGGCAATGGGGGACCCTGTCCCTGCTCTGCTACGCGGTCAGTTTTCTGTTCCTTGCGCCGGCCCTCAAACTTCTGCCGGTCGGTATCGTCTACGCGATCTGGTCAGGCGTTGGGATCATTGGCGTGACGACGCTGGGGATCGTCGTGTTCGGCGACCGTCTGGCCCTCGCGCAATACGGTTTCATTTCTTTGATCCTCGTCGGGACGGTTGGGCTGAAACTGACGACACCGGCATAGCATTCGGCGCGCCGGGCCTGTCGGATACTGGCGCTGAGAGTTTGTTCGACCCGAAGACCCCATACCGAATGCGGGCTCGATACCGTATTATGGCCGCTTGCCGGAGACCGCCGCACCTTCCCGCAACCACGTCACGCGTTGAATTCCCATGGACAGTGTCACGCAATTCACATTAGGGGCCTGCGTCGGGGTGGCCGTGCTGGGGCGCAAGATCGGACCGGCACGCGCCGCGATCGCCGGCGGCGTTCTGGGCACATTGCCCGACCTGGATGTGTATCTAGCGCCCGACGACCCTATCGATTCCTTCGTGCAGCACCGGGGCTGGAGCCATTCGCTGTTCGTACATGCCGCGCTGACGCCACTGTTGGGCGAGGCCATCCGGCGGTTGTTCGAACCGCTGCGCAGCGACCGGGGTCTCGCCTGGGCCGCCGTGTTCCTGTGCCTGTCGACCCACGCTTTGTTGGACGCCGTCACGATTTACGGAACGCGGCTGTTCTGGCCGATTTCCACGGACCCCGTCTCGGTAGGCGCGTTGTTCATCATCGACCCGCTCTACACCTTGCCGCTGCTGGTGGCGATGGTCTGGGCGTTTATCGGACGGCGCTGGACGCCGCGCTACCGCAAGGCGCTGACCTGGTGTCTGGGACTGTCCACCGCCTATCTCGGCTGGAGCCTGATCGCGCAGCAGGTGATGACCGGGCGCGCCGAAGCGCTGCTCGCCGGCAAGGATATCGCGCCGGACCGGCTGATCGCCACGCCGACACCGTTCAACACGCTGTTCTGGCGCGTGATCGCAGTGGCGGGCGACCGGAGTTTCAACCTCTATATGCCGGTCTTCGGCGGACCGGACCGGGCGACCTTGTACGCGTATGACCGCCATCTCCGGCTCGAACCCTGTGCGTCCGATGACCCCCGCGTTGCGAAGATCGCCCGCTTCAGCAAGGGCTTCTACAAGCTCATGATCCAGGACGGCGAGGTGATGGTCGCCGATTTGCGGATGGGGCTCACGCCGAACTACGCCTTCCGCTTTTCGCTCGGCCGCCTACAGGACGGCAAGATCGTTCCCGGCCCCACGCGGCGGGTGGAAGGCCGCGGCGATATCGACCAGGACCTCGACTGGCTGCTCGCGAATTTGCGCGGGACCACGGCGACGCGGTTGGCCGAAGCTGACGCAATAGTCGGGCCCGTGCGGCTCGCCGCAGTGGCCGACGCAAGGCCGAAGCGCGCCTGTTAAACCGGGCGGTCGCCTTCGATGGTGACCCTGTAACCCGTCCGGGTCGCCGGAAAATAATCCCACAGCGCCAGATGCTGCACGCAGCGATTGTCCCAGATGGCGACGCTGTTTTCTTGCCACTGGAAGCGGACCTGAAAGAGCGGCTTGGTGCAATGCCTGTACAGGAAGGCCAGGATATCGTCGCTTTCGTCGCGCGGAATCTCGTTGATATGCGTCGTGAAGACGGCGTTCACGAAGAGGCCCTTCTTGCCGGTCACCGGGTGCGTCCGGACCACCGGGTGCACCGCCTTGGGATAGACCTTGCCCGTGTCGTCGATGCCCTGGTCGCTGTAGCGGCCGCGCCAGACCCTTTCGCCGTCATGGGTCGCCGTCAGACCGTCGAGATAGGTTTTCATGCGGTCCGACAGCGCGTCATAGGCTTTGGACATGCTGGCGAACAAGGTATCGCCGCCGACCGGCGGCACCGTCTTGAGATGCAGGACACTGCCGAGCGGCGGCGTCTCCACGCAGGAGACGTCGGTGTGCCAGTGCGTCGATTGCCAGATCCGGCCGGCATCGCGGTTGGTTTCGGCGTCGGCGTGAACGACGACGATCTCCGGATGGCCGTCCGGACCGGGCGAGGCCGGGTGGATGGCCAGGGGGCCGAAGCGGCGGCCGAAGGTCTTGTGCTGGTCGAGGTCCATCTCCTGATCGCGGAAGAAGATGACCTGATGTTCCATCAGGGCGTCGTGGATTTCCTGGAAGGTCTGGTTGCCCATCGCCTGCCCAAGATCGGCGCCGAAGATCTCGGCCCCGATATTCGGCGCCATCGGCCGCACTTCGATGTTCGTATATCCCATACCGCGCACCTCTCGTGACCAATCCGCGTGACGGGTCCAGTGTAGCGGCAATCGAAACCCAGGTTAAGCGCAGGGCCATGATCCCCCGAACCATCCCGCTAATTAAGGGGACATAATACTTAATTCGCTCGGAGATAAGTATTGTGTCCCCTTAATTGGTGGCTAGCAGGCCGTCTGGATCAGACGGTGCTTTCCATGATGGTGGCGTAGGGCACGAAGCCGACCTGTTGCCAGAACCGCCGGCCGCCGGGATTGGTGTCCAGCACGTCGAGGATGATCCGGTCGCCGGAATTCAAGCGGGAGCGCTTGAACAGTGCGACCGCCGCCGCCCCGAGGCCCCGCCGCCGGTGCGGTCGCGCGATGTAGAACTGGCGCAGATGGACGCTTCGCCCGGCAGGCGCAGCATCGTCGGGCTGGTAGCGGTAGGTGATGAAGCCGACGATCTCTGCGTCGCAGGTGAAGACCGCCACGGTCCAACCGTCGTCGCGCACGAACCGGACGAAGCGGTCGCGCAATTCTGCGACGCTCATCGGGTTGCGGCTCTGCTCGTCTTCGAGGAGTTCCTTGTTCATGCGCGCCACATCGCCGAGCTCGTCGGGCGCATGGTCGCGGATCGCAAGCCCTGGAAAATCGGTTCGGTCACGCTCCGGCATCGCGGCTCCCGCGGTCTGTGTTTCCGGCAAGACGCGCGCCGCGATACCAGGTACCAGCGCGCATCATGAGGTTGCCGCCACAATAGCCGGGCGTTCCGCTGAACGCGACAACGCCCCGGCCGGATGCGGCCGAGGCGTTGGTGTTAACGCGTCAGCGCCTACTTCAGTTTCGCGACCGAGAGTGGCACCGAGTATTTCACGCACCAGACGTAGAACTCATTGTATTTCGACGGATCGACCGACGCCGGCAGTTCGAAAGTCTGCGACCCCGCAAGCTTCGTCAGCTTGGTGAAGGTCGACGATTTGTCGTACGAGCCGTTATTGCCGAAACCAAGCTGCGGGTCCGGGGCGCCGGGGAATTTGAAGTCGTCGCTCAGCACCACGTAGGATTTGCCGCCCTGCTTCTTGATCGTGACGCCGCCGGCGGTGGTGTATTTCTCCTTGCCGCTAATGACGGTGAACTGACCGGACGCCTCACCGGCCATGGCGGGCGTGACGAACGCTGCAAAGACCAGCGCAAACACCCCATAGATCACGTTCTTCATGTAGACCTCCACATTATTAGTGTTCAATAGATAATGAAC
>JAPPPC010000475.1 GCA_028817685.1 Rhodospirillaceae bacterium | reverse complement strand
GGACACAGCGCACTGTCTCAACTCGAGCAGACCGAGGATTTCGTAAAGCGGCATATCGGACCGCGGGACACCGATATCGACACGATGTTGGAGACGGTCGGCGTGGATTCGCTGGACCGGCTGATCGAACAGGCGGTGCCCGCGGGATTGCGCGCCGACACGCCGCTCGACCTGCCGCCGGGACGGCGCGAGGAAGACGTTCTGCGTGCGCTGCGCTCTATGGCCGACAAGAACACCGTACAGCGCTCGATGATCGGCATGGGGTACTACGACTGCTTCACCCCGGGCGTCATTTTGCGCAAGGTCCTGGAGAACCCGGGCTGGTACACCGCCTACACCCCCTATCAGCCGGAAATCTCGCAAGGCCGTCTTGAAGCGCTGCTCAACTTCCAGACCATGGTTATGGACCTCACCGGTATGGAGATGGCGAACGCCTCGTTGCTCGACGAGGCGACGGCGGCGGCCGAGGCGATGACCTTGTGCCGCCGGGTGGGCAAGAAGAAAAGCGATACCTTTTTCGTCTCCGACGCATGCCATCCGCAGACAATCGATGTGATGCGCACCCGGGCGGCGCCGCTTGGCATCGATCTCGTCGTCGGCGATGTGCACAAGGATCTCGCCGATACCGACCCCTACGGAATACTGCTGCAATATCCGGCCAGCGACGGGCGGGTCGAGGACTATTCCGCGATCGTCGAGGCCGCGCACGAGGCGGGCGCGCTGGTCACCGTGGCGACCGATCTGCTGGCCCTGACACTACTGACACCGCCGGGTGAGTGGGGCGCGGATATCGTGGTAGGCAATTCGCAGCGTTTCGGCGTGCCGATGGGGTGTGGCGGTCCGCATGCGGCGTTCATGGCGGCGCGGGAAGCGTACCGCCGTTCCGTGCCGGGCCGTCTGGTTGGCGTTTCGGTCGATCAGGCGGGGCGCCCGGCACTGCGGCTGGCGCTGCAGACCCGCGAACAGCATATCCGCCGGGAAAAGGCCACCAGCAATATCTGTACGGCGCAAGTGCTTCTGGCGGTGATCTCCGGTTTCTATGCGGTCTATCACGGGCCGGACCGTCTAACGACGATTGCCAAAAGGGTCAATTTGTTGGCTGGCCTCGCGGCGCAAGGGCTGCGCGATTTGGGGATCAAAGTCGAAAATGACAGCTGGTTCGACACTTTGCGGATCGGGGTTCTCGGCGGCGCGGCAGACCTGATCGCGAAGGCCTGCGACGCGGGCTATAATTTCCGCCTGATCGATGGAGATACGGTGGGACTGTCGTTTGACGAGACCTCAACCGCCGAGGACCTGACCGCCGTGCTGCGCATCTTCGGCGGCGACGGTGTGTTCGACGCCGCCGCCGAGGGGATTCCCGAAGCACTGCGTCGGACAACCGACTTCCTGACGCATCCGGTCTTCAACAGCTACCATTCCGAGACCGAGATGCTGCGCTACATCAAACGTCTGCAGGATAAGGATATCGCGCTCGACCGGTCGATGATTCCGCTCGGGTCCTGCACCATGAAGCTAAATGCGACGACGGAAATGGCAGCTGTCACCTGGCCGGAGTTCGGCCAGATCCATCCCTTCGCACCGCACGACCAGATGGCGGGCTATGAGGAACTGATTTCAGATCTGGAGCGCATGCTGTGCAAGGCGACCGGGTTCGACGCGGTCTCGTTCCAGCCCAATGCGGGCTCGCAAGGCGAATATGCCGGCCTGTTGGTGATCCGCGCCTATCACGAGAGCCGCGGCGAAGGTGACCGTAATGTCTGCCTGATCCCTAGTTCGGCGCACGGGACGAACCCGGCGAGCGCCGTCATGGCTGGCATGAAGGTCGTTGTCGTCAAATGCGACGATCAAGGCAACATCGATGTCGGCGATCTGAAGGCGAAGGCATCTGAGAACACGGACGCGCTGGCTGCGCTGATGGTCACCTATCCGTCGACTCACGGGGTTTTCGAGGAAACGATCCGAGAGATTTGCGCCGTCGTGCATGATAATGGCGGGCAGGTTTATCTCGACGGCGCCAATCTGAATGCGATGCTGGGCGTGTGCTATCCGGCCGATTTCGGAGCCGATGTCAGCCATATGAATCTGCACAAGACGTTCTGTATTCCCCACGGCGGTGGCGGACCCGGGATGGGGCCGATCGGCGTGCGGGCGCATCTGGCGCCGTTTCTGCCAACCCACCATACAAGCCACGGCGATGACGAAGGTGCGGTCGGCGCTATCTCCGCTGCGCGCTGGGGCAGCCCCAGCATCCTGACCATTTCCTGGGCCTATATCGCGCTGATGGGCGGTACGGGTCTGCGCCACGCAACGGATCTTGCGATCTTGAATGCCAACTACATTGCCCGGCGGCTCGATCCGTATTTCCCGGTCCTCTACACCGGGCCGAACGGTCTCGTCGCGCACGAATGCATTGTCGATCTGCGGCAGATGGAAGGCGGCATCAGTATCGACGATGTCGCCAAGCGGTTGGTCGATTTCGGCATTCACGCGCCGACCATGTCTTTCCCGGTTGCCGATACGTTGATGATCGAGCCGACGGAGAGTGAATCGAAAGAGGAGATCGATCGGTTCTGCGACGCGATGATCGCCATCCATGGCGAGATGCGCCGCGTCGGATCCGGAGCGTTCGATCCGGAGGACAACCCGCTGCGCAACGCGCCGCATACCTTACTGGATGTGCTGGACGATGGCTGGGCGCATCCCTATTCGCGGGAGGAAGCGGCATTTCCGGTGCCCGGTTTGCGCGAATACAAATACTGGTCGCCCGTAAGCCGTATCGATCAGGTCTTCGGCGACCGCAATTTCGTCTGCGCCTGTCCACCGCACGAAGCCTATGAGGATGCAGCGGATTGAGACGAGGCTGTCCGGCGGAGGTTAGTAACAGGCGCCGCACACGCGTCCCTGGGGTGACGAG
>JAPPPC010000625.1 GCA_028817685.1 Rhodospirillaceae bacterium | reverse complement strand
GATCAGGGCGATCAGCACCGGCATATATTCCGGCCGGCAGCCGGCCATCACGCCGTTTACCGCGACCGACCAGACGGTGGCCGCGCGGCTATCCGGCAGTAGCACGGCCAGCACATCGTTCGCATCGCGGTCGGTGAAATCGAGAAAGGCTTCGACCCGCTCGGTCGTCGGCGGGATGATCGGCAGCCCGTCGCTCCACTCGTTCTCGATGAACAGCCGGTTGATTTCGTCGATCGTGCCGGAGAACACGATGTCGCGCGGCGCCGGATCGTCGGCGACCGCGACCGCGTCCGGTGCTTGGGTCAGGTTCTTGACGACATCGTCCAGGGTGACGCCCAGGATGTTCTTCTCCAACTCCGCGCGGCCCTGCGTGCCGACATGGCCGGGCACCAGCGCGACCGGCAGGTTCGGCAGGCCGAGCCCAACGCTCGTCGTGCCCGCCTGACCCAGGAAGCCTTCACAGACCAAGGAAGAGGAGGGGACACCGGCTTTCTCGGCGGCCGCACTCGCCCGCAACACGGCGGGCGTGCAGCTGCCTCAACAGCCCATGCCGGATATGACCGCGTCGACCCCCAGCGTCTTCATTTTCGCCGGCAGGTTGGCAAGGATTTCCCGCTCGTCCGCGCCGTGGGTCGAGCCGAACTCCTTCCAGCTGATGAAGTTCACGTTGGGATAACGCGCCTTCAGCCCCGTCTCCAACAGGTCGAAGACTTCGTCGCCCCGGAACAGGAAGTCCCAGAGCTGACACACCGTCTTGCCGTCAAGCGTGTCGAGCCGCGGCGCGGCCGCCAGCACGTCGGCCTGCCGCGTCGCCCGCGGCCAGACCACCTCGGGGATTTCCTGATAGTTCGACATGCCTTCCTCCCTCCCGTTCCGACGGATCACTTGAAATGGAGTGTACCCGCTGATCCCCTCGACGCCATAGCCGCCTGCCTGGTTGCCTGGCGGTGAGGCAGGGAACAAGATAATGCTTGGTCCCTTCCTGTGAGGATTGATCATGGGCACGTGGCAAAGCAACGAGGCACAGCCGCTTTCGCCAGAAAGCCTGGATGCCCTGTTCTCAAACCGTATCCCGGCGATCCGAATACCTGGTTTTGCGAACCCGGCGGAATGCCGCGCCTTTGCCGAAGGGTTGCGTCGCTGCAAGCTGCGCGTCGTGAAAGGCGCGACCGATCACTCCGCACCGTCCTTCGAGGCGCAGAAGATCGCCTTCATCGGGCTGACCCAGTTCGAATTCAAATACAAACCGATTGAGGATTATCTCGATGCCGCCGAGGCGTCGCGGACGGAGGTGGCGCCGGTGTTTGCCGCTTCGTTCAATCCGGTGGAACGGTTGATGGGCCGGCTGCGGGACTGCGTCGAAAGCGAGGTGGCGATTGCCAGCGACCCTGGCGGACGCGCCTACTCCGCGACGATCATCCGCAGCTCGAACGAAGGGCTCGCGCTGCATGCGGATTTCGCGCCCTATCAGGCACCGCAGCTGACCGTGTCCGATTGCACGGCGCAGCTCGCCTGGAACTTCTATGCCGAGGTGCCGGGCGGGGCGGGAGGACACACGACGCTGCATAACAGCCCCTGGTCATGGCAGCGCAACCGGGACGGTGAGATCGCGGAGAACTACCCACTACCGTACAGCGCCGTGGAGGGTGCGCAGTCCTTCACCTTCCGGCCCGAAGAAGGGGATGTGGTTTTGTTCAATTCACGCAACCCGCACGAAGTGTTCCCGGTCGCGGAACCGAATGGCAAGGACCGCATCGCCATGGCGACCTTTATCGGCCGCAAACCGAATGGCGATCTGCACCTCTGGTCTTAGCGGTTGCCGAAATGGCGGCGCCAGATCGGGCCCACCGTGGCGTCGGCCTTAACGCCGGCCTTGAGGGTATCCAGTCTTGGGAACGCCGTATCGCCGTTGTACCAGGTCAGCAGCATCGCGACATAGACATCGAGCACGCTCATATTGGCGCCGAGCAGAAAGGGTCCCGGTTCGACAGCCGCTTCGAGGACCGATAGCGCCTCGCCCTGACGAAGGGTCGAGGCCTCGCGAACCGCTTCGAGACCGTTCGGGTCCGTCGTGTATCGCTCGGTATACGGACGCCGCAAAATCGCTTCGTAGACATTGACATTCGCGAACACTATCCAGCGCAGGAATTGCGCGTGCTCCGTCGTACCGGGCGCGGGGCCGAGGCCCCTGTCCGGATGGCACGCGGCGAGGTGGATGAGGATCGCTGCGGTTTCGGACATGGTCGACCCATCCGGTAGGATCAGGGTCGGCACCTGACGCCATGGATTGTGCTGCCGGAAGCTCTCGGGCAGGGGCGTGCTGGGTCGGGAGTCGAGCTCTTCCAGCTCATAGTCGGTTTTCGCCATCGCCAGGGCCGCTTCGACGACGAAGCCGCCGGACCCAACGCGGTTGTACAGGCGATAGGGCATCACTCGGCCGCTTCCTCGGAACGGTCCGGCCGATGTGCAAGCAGGGCACCGGAATCGACCATGGCGTCGATCTCTGACTCGCTGTAGCCGACCTCTCCCAGAATATCGTAGGTGTGCTCGCCCAACAGCGGCGCGCCGTGCCGGATGGCGGTCGGCGTGCCTTCGAAGCGGGCGGCCGGGCGCGCCTGACGCAGCTTGCCGGCGTGCGGATGGTCGTGCTCGATGACAATGCCGCTTGCCTGGACCTGCGGGTGATCGATCATCTGTCGCCGGGTCAGCACGGGCGCGGTGGGGACGCCCGCCTTCTCCAGCGTCTCCAGCCAATATTCGGCGTCGTGTTCAAGCAGGGCCTCCTGGATCAAGTTCAGCCGCTCATCCGCATTCTCGTCGCGCAGGGACGGCGTTTTGAAACGCGGGTCCTCCAGCAGGTGTTCGCGGTTCGCCGCCTTGCAGAAATTGGTCCACTGGTCGTTGGTCATGGTGGAGAC
>JAPPPC010000024.1:264-2933 GCA_028817685.1 Rhodospirillaceae bacterium | reverse complement strand
CCGGTCGGCGCGGCGGTGACCGTCTCCGACGAAGGGCTGATCGACGCGGTCACGGCGGTCTCCGGCGGCGGGCCGGCCTATGTCTTCCTGCTGATCGAATGCCTCGGCGCCGCAGGCGTCGCGGCGGGCCTGCCGAAGGAGCTGGCGGAACAGCTCGCCATGGCGACCGTCGCGGGTTCGGGCCAGCTGGCGCTCGCCAGCGACGAACCGCCGTCGCAGCTGCGCGAAAACGTCACCAGCCCCGGCGGCACGACATTGGAAGCGCTGAAAATCCTGATGGCGGATGAGGGCCTGCAACCCCTCATGACCCGCGCCATCGCCGCGGCCACCGAACGCAGCCGAGAGCTGGCCGGCGGTTAACCGCTTCCCACGAACCGCGGGCCCTTGCTTGCCCGCGCCAGGACCCAGGCGGGTATGAGGCCCGCGATCGCGATCAGCGCCAGCAGGAAATACGCGTCCTGAAAGCCCAAGGTGCTGGCCTGGGCATAGATCACCTCGCCCAGATAGTGGAAGGCGCCGGAATCGCGGACCGGTTCGGGGACACCGGCCTCGCCCAGCAACTGCATCAGCCGGTCGCGCATCTCGCGCGTGGTTTCGCTGGCACCGGTCTGCATGGCGGTGAAGGCGTCGCCGTGGAAGGGGATGCGCAGCTCCAGGAAGACGACGAGGCAGTTCGTCCCCATCGTACCGCCGAGCTGGCGAACGAAATTGACCGAGCTCGATCCTTGCGTCACGAGATCGGTCGGAAGCGATTTCAGCGCTTCGGAATTGACCACCGATCGCGTGCAGGCCACCCCCATTCGACCCAGCAAGGTGAACCAGACTAGGGTCCAGAACGGCGTATTCACGTCCGCCGTCGACAAATAGAAGAACGCGATCGCGAAGATCACCATGCCGGTGCAGATCTTAAAATAGGCCGGCATGAAGTCCGACAGGCGGCCGACCAGCGGAAACAGGATCAACAGCGACAGGCCCGCCGGCACCATCAGCAATCCGGCGTCGATGGCGGAGAAATGCTGTATCTGCTGCGTGAAGAGCGGCATCAGGAAGAATGAGGAGAACATCGCCGCCCCGGTGAAGAATCCGATGCTGGCGGCGGCGCTGAACTGCGCGTTGGCGAAGACCCGCATATTGACCAGCGGGTTGCGGGCATAGATCTGCCGCAGGACGAAGGCGATGCCGCAGCCGATGCCGGCGCCGAACAGCATGAGTATCTCGTTCGACGTCCAGCCGAGCCGGGCCCCGTAACTGAAACCGAGCAGCAACCCCGCCAGGGAGATGCACAGCATGCCGAAACCCAGAAAGTCGAACCGTGGGATTTTCTTCGGCATCGGCTGGGTCGGCAGGAACAGATTGCCGACGATCAGCGCCAGAAAGGCGGTGGGCAAGGTGAGCAGGAAGATGTAGCGCCAGCTGAACACGTCGATGGCGATGCCGCCCAGAGTCGGTCCCAGCGCCGGCGCCAGCACGTTGCCCATGGCGAAAATCCCCATGGCGAAACCCTTCTGGTCGCGCGGAAAAACCTTGAAGGTCACGGCCATGCCGAGCGGCTGCACGATACCGGCGGACAGGCCCTGCAGGATGCGTCCGACCAACAGGCTCTCCGAACTCTCCGCCAGCCCGCTCATCGCCGATCCGACGAGGAAGGCGATGACAGCGAGGGCGAAGCTGCGCCGCTCGCCGAAGGAGAGAACCAGCCAGGCGCTGAGGAGCATGCCCGCGGTCTGCGCGGCGAAATAGCCCGTCGAGATGAGCTGCGCCTGGTCCCGGCCGATCCCGAAGGTGCCCATGATCGCGGGGAAGGCGACATTCACCGTCGTCGCGCCCAAGGTCATGGTCATGATCCCGACCAAACAGGTAACCGTCGCCAGCCATTTATAGGCCGGGCCGTATCGGTCGAAGAGAGTTTCGAGACTGTCTGAGGGCACGTCTTAAAAGGATGTTCTTGAACGACCTTTTCTACATGATTACGTGAGAAATACCGAGTGTAACGGCGCTGTCGCGGATCGATTGAAATGTGACAGTCACGGCTTATTATCGATTGTCTCGACCCCTCGAAACCATTCAGATGGCGTTTAACCCATGGTCAAAAAGGCGGATCGCCCGCAACATATCGTGAAAACGGCGCTCGGCCTCGCCGCCGAGTCCCGCTGGTCGTCGCTCAGCCTGCGCGAAATCGCGGAAGCTGCCGATGTCTCGCCATCGGAAATGTATACGCTCTACCCTTCGAAAATTTCGATCCTGAAGGCCTATTTCAGGTCCGTCGATGCCGCGGTGTTGGAGACGAAATTCGCATTCGACCCGGAAGACAGTCCGCGCGACCGGCTGTTCGACGTGTTGATGCGTCGTTTCGACGCCCTGTCCGAAGACCGCGACGGCGTTCTGTCAGTCCTGGCGGCGCTGCGCGGAGATCCCGTATCCGCGCTTTGCCTGTCCGCCGGCATGTGCGGGTCGATGCGCTGGATGCTCGAAACCGCGGGGATCCCGGCCTCCGGCTCGAAAGGGCGTCTCACGGTCAAGGGGTTGGTCGGTCTATGGCTCGCGACCCTGCGAGCCTGGGAGCGCGACGAAAGCGCCGCCATGGCGCAGCCCATGGCCGCGTTGGACAAGGACCTTCGCCGTGCCGCGCGGGTGCGTTCGCTGCTACCCTCGGCGCCGCGGCGCAGCCG
>JAPPPC010000024.1:0-254 GCA_028817685.1 Rhodospirillaceae bacterium | reverse complement strand
CGGCCCGGCGTGTGGGGCGGCAGGCTGCCGCCGTGGTGAAATTTCCACCCAAACCGATCGGCAAGTTCATGTCCGAAATCCTGGTTCTGGGTTTCCCCGACGGGGACGGCGAAGTCGTGATGATCCAACCCAACCGGGACGTCCCCAATGGCGGGAGGATGTTCTGACATGAACCGCGGCATCGACCATCTGGTCCTGGGTGTCCACGACCTCGACAAAGCTCGCGATACCTACGCGCGCCTGGGCTTCACAAC
>JAPPPC010000758.1 GCA_028817685.1 Rhodospirillaceae bacterium | reverse complement strand
GTATCCGGCAATCTTGAAGATCTCTCCGTCATAGGCGACGCGCTCGCCCCGCAACAGCGGCCGCGCGACCTCCACGAACTCCCGCGTGCGGGCGAGAGGCCTGGAGAATTCCACGCCATGACCGGCCACCAGCCCGTCCCGATGACCGATCCCGACGCCCAGAATGACGCGGCCCGGCGCCATCGTGGTGGCGGTCGTCATGGCGGCGGCGGTCAGGGTCGGCGTGCGGCCGAAAACGGGGATGATCCCGGTGCCGAAGGCGATCCGCTCGGTCGCGCCGGCCAAGGCGATCAATTCGGCGACAGCGTCACGGCCCATGCTTTCGGGCAACCAGACGCTCTCATATCCGGCGCCTTCGGCAACCGTGGACAATCTCGCCATATCGGCAAGCGACAAATTTGCATCGCGAAGGCGAACGCCAATAGCAGTCATGATCTCAATCCCTTCCCGTCAGTCCGGCGATAGCGCAACGGTGTCACGCGCGGGATGAAGCCGTCAACGCCCCGGCTCGGCTCGGGCGTTAAATCAGGGCTGTTTCTTGTGTCCTCACAGGGCACAATTGCTTGTGTTGTGACGGGGAGATAACACGATGAAGCGACTTGAAGGGAAGAACGCGGTCGTTACCGGTGCCGCGTCCGGGGTCGGCAGAGCGGCCAGTCTGCTGTTCGCCCGGGAAGGCGCGGCGGTCGCGTGCGTCGATATCGATGCAGAGATGGGCGCGGAAACCGCGGATATGGTGAAGGACGAAGGCGGCAACGCGGTCTTCGTCGAAACCGACCTGACCGATCCCGCCGCGATCGACGACATGGCCCGCACCTGCATGGCATGGCAGCCGGTCCTGCACGTGCTGTTCAACAATGCCGGCGTCGCGGAGCGGGCCGCATTCGATGACATTTCCTTGGAAGACTGGGACCGGCAGGTCGCCGTCAACCTGACGGCGCCGTTCCTGTGCAGCCAGAAGCTCCTGCCCGCGCTCAAGGCGGCGAAGGGCGCTGCGATCATCCATCACGGTTCTATCGACGGTGTGCTTGGAAATCCGACCCTGGTCGCCTATTCGGCCGCAAAGGGCGGTCTGCAGCCGCTGACCCATGTCATGGGCTACTGGCTCGCACCGCATGGGATACGGGTCAACTGCATCAATTCCGGTGCCCTGCGCGAGAGTAAGCAGGGCATACCGGTCCGGCTGAACCGTGACAACCGTGCGGGCCAACCCATGAGCGACGTCCAACGCCGCGCCACGCCGATGGCGCGCCCCGGCTACGTGGAGGAAGCCGCCGACGCTGCTCTGTTTCTCGCCAGCGATGAGTCATCCTATGTGAATGGCAGCGTCATCACCCTCGATGGCGGCCGTACGGGCCTAACGCCCGGTACGTTCTAGACAAACGGTATGTCTGAAGATTGAGAAATTGAACCTTGGACCGATGTCGTAGTTACGAGATAAACCACTCTTAGAAATCCTTTGCCGGCAGGGTTCGCTTCCGGCCAACCCTGTGCGCCCGTTCGCACGGTCTCGAACGCATGGAAGTGCGGAGAAACACGAGATCGAACGGATGATCACGGACACGGGCCAGCCAATGTCTTGAATGGGTAGGGTCTGACAAAGACCGCAAGCCAACGACGCCAGCCCACTCGTTCCCCGACCTGGGCGGGGGCAGCGCTGTCAGCATGATGGGATAACGGCATAACACCGGTCGACTCAAGCTATTGAGGCACCATCGTGCGGTGATTGGTCATTGCCCTAGCAAGTATTTTACACTGCCGGCACTCAAAGGGCGTAGCGGTGTCGCGGAAGGCGGTACTGACAGGCTGTTGCGCCACCCGGGGGTCTGAAAAGGAAGTTCTCAGTGAATCATATCGATCAAAGCATGCTGCAATTACAGGAGTCATTTGAACTCGAACAAATCGTGACGGGCTGGCTCGACGCATTCGAGCAAGCCCTGAACAGCTGCGACGAAACAGCGCTCACCACCCTGCTGACCGATGACGGAAACTGGCGCGACGTCCTTGCCTTTACCTGGCACCTCACGTCTCGGACAGACTCGAAAAGTATCGCAAAGGGACTGCTGGAGCGCCAGCCGGCGGTCAACGCGAAAGACTTTCAGATCAACCCCGAACGCACACCGCCGCGGCGTGTAAAGCGGCTGGGACGAGACTGTATCGAAGCGCTCTTCCGGTTCGAGACGCGCGTGGGACGCGGCGAAGGCATGCTGCGTCTGATCCTTGCTGACGATAGCGGGGCTTCAGGGTATCGGGCCTGGGTGCTTTCCAGCTTTTTGGAATCGTTGCACGGGTTTGAGGAAAAACGCGGTGCGAACCGGCCAACGGGCGCGGCCTATTCCCGCAACTTCGGCGGCGATAACTGGGATGACGTGCGCCGCAAGGCACAGGCCTATGAAGATCACGACCCGACGGTTCTGGTCGTCGGTGGCGCCCAGGCAGGATTGTCGATTGCCGCACGGCTCAACCAGGTGGGTGTCGATACGCTTGTCGTCGAGAAATGGCCGCGCATCGGCGACAGCTGGCGCAAGCGATACCACTCCCTGGCCCTGCACAATTCTATCAATGTCAACAACCTGCCTTACGTACCCTTTCCGAATACGTGGCCGAACTACATCCCCAAAGACATGCTGGGGCTCTGGTTCGAATTCTACGCTCAAGTGATGGAAATCAACCACTGGACCAACACGGAATTCACCAAGGGGGAATGGGACGAGGATGCCAAGTACTGGATCGCCACTCTGAAGCAGGCCGACGGCAGCGAGCGTGTCATGCGCCCGCGTCATATCGTGTTTGCCAACGGTGTCAGCAGCTACCCGCTGGCTCCGGAAATTCCGGGCCTTGATACGTTCGCGGGCGACGTGATCCATTCCGAGGGCTTTAACAGCGGCGCGCCCTATGCGGGAAAGAAGGCGCTCATTATCGGTACCGGTTCGAG
>JAPPPC010000767.1:6194-12118 GCA_028817685.1 Rhodospirillaceae bacterium | reverse complement strand
GTTTATCAGGTGCTGGGTCGGCATCTCGGCGATACCTATCCTTGTTCGACCGGTCTGATCGTGCGCGGTTTCGCGCGCCCGGAAATTCTGTTCGAGATCGATATGGCGATTACCTTGGCGAAAGGGACGCCGCACGCGCGCCTGCACAAGTTCAACACCGATGACGAATATCCCGACGGGCCGAAACTCGGCTCACGCTTCTGCAAGACCGTCGTCGCCGGCGATCGGGTTTATCTGTGGGGGCAAACCGGCACTCCGCCGGCGGGTGAAGAGTTCGCGCATGGCGATGCCGGGGCGCAGGCGGATCACGCCATGCGAACCATCAAGGATTTGCTGGCGAGCGCGGAATCAAGCCTGGATGATATCTGCAAGATCACCATTTACATCGCAGACCGCGCCTATCGCGACGCGGTCTATCAGGCGGTCGGCCCTTACCTGAAAGGCGTGCATCCCGTCGGCACCGGCCTCATCGTCGACGGTTTCGCTAGTCCGGAAATCCTCGTCGAGATCGACGTCGACGCGGTTATCCAGCGCTGACGACCGTCAGTCTGCCGCGTCGGCGCTGCGGATCGAGTCGGCCTGCACCGAATTCTTGCTGAACCGGCTCTCGTAAGGCGATGTATCGATCTCTTCGAGCTCGATCTCGCCAGACAGGACCTTCTGCTTCCATTCCTGATGTTCCGGCTCGTTCGCCTGGAACTCAGGCATGACTTCCTTGGCGAACAGTTCCAAGCTCTCGCAGATATGCTCGTGCGTGTTCTTGCCGGCCTGATTCAGCAAAATGATCTGGTCGACATGGGAGGTGGAATATTTGCGAAGGCGATTGCGGATCGTTTCCGGGGAACCGATCAGACCGCCGGAGATGGCGCGCGCATGCGCTTCCGGATTTTCGGACTTCCAACGCTCATACTCGGCCCACAGATCGACGGTCCCGGGCGGCGGCCGGTCGCGCTGCGCGCCGATGCGGCCGGCACTGTAGAACTGCAGCGCGAACTGGAAGAACGGGATGCCGTCGGCCCGGCGGCGCGCTTCTTCGTCGGTTTCCGCGCACATGAAATAGCTGACCAGCGCCATGTTCGGATTGGTTTGGTAATCGGTCAGCTTGTCCTGCCTTTTGGTGAAGGAATTGTAATAGGCATGCACCCACGCGTTCGCGGCATCGCCGCTGACGAACTGGAATCCCAGCGCACCCATGCCGCGGCGCCCCGCATATTCGATCGTCTTCAGTTGCGAGCACGCCACCCAGAGCGGCGGGTGCGGTTTCTGCACCGGTTTCGGTAGCACGTTGCGCAGCGGGAAGTCGAAATACTCGCCGTGATATTCCCAGCCGCCATCCTTGAACATCGGCATGACGGCGCGAACGGCATCTTCCCAAACCTCACGTTTGGTTTCGAGCGGGCGGTCGAACGGCCCCAATTCGGTCACGCTGCCGCCTTCGCCCATGCCGAATTCGACACGGCCGTTGCTTAGCAGATCGAGCGAGGCAACCTTCTCTGCGACGCGGGCCGGATGATTGGTCGTCAGCTGGATGATGCCGTGTCCGAGGCGAATATTTTTCGTGCGCTGGCTCGCAGCGCCCAGGAAGACTTCGGGCGATGGGCAGTGCGAATATTCCTCAAGGAAGTGATGCTCGACTTCCCAGGCGTAGTCGAAGCCCAGATTGTCGGCCAATTCCATCTGATCCAGCGCATTGTTGAACAGTTGCCGTTCGCTGTCGGGACCCCAGGGCCGGGGCAACTGCAACTCATAAAAAATTCCGAACTTCATAGGAACTCCACCTTCCGTTTCGTCGCGCGATTGCGGGAATCCTAGCGCGCTGGACAGGGCACAGCAACGTCTCGCATCAGGCTGTAACCGTGCTAAGCTTCGAGAAATGGGTTCATCGGGAGGAACAGGCCCATGAAATCCTTGTTTGCCGCCATATTTGGATTGGTTGTTTCGGTCGGGATTGGGTCGGCATTTGCCACATGCTTCCCCATTGCGTCCCAGCCCCTACCGGTCGTTCGGGCGTCTTTGGGGCAGTCAGCATCGGTGCCGGCCGAACATATCCGCATCACCTATGTCGGGCATGCCAGCTTCACGATCGAGTCGGCGGCGGGCGTAAAGGCCCTCACCGACTACAACGGGTATCTGCCGCTCACGGCGATCCCGGATATTGTGACGATGAACAACTCCCACGAATCCCATTACACCGACTTCATCGCCGACGGGATAAAGCATGTGTTACGCGGCTGGGATCCGCAGGGCGGTGTCGCGCGGCACAATTTGTTTATCGAAGACATGCGGGTCCGCAACGTACCGACCAACCTGTCCGACATCACCGGCAGGATGGCGAATGGCAACTCCATGTTTGTTTTCGAGTCCGCCGATCTCTGCGTGGTGCATATCAGTCATCTGCATCACGTGCTGTCGAAACAGCAACTGGGTGAGCTCGGCCGCATCGATATCGCGTTCGCGCCAATCGACGGTTTCATGACCATGAGCCATAGCGAGCTGTTCCGCGTGCTGGCTCAAATTCGCCCGAAACTGATCATCCCGATGCATTACGGTTGGTTCGGCGCGGTGGAGGAATTCATCGAAAAGGCGAAGGCGCTGTACCCGATCCGCACCCATGACAGCGATACGATCCTTTTCAGCCAGGCCAAACTGCCGCGGCGGACGGAAGTCCTCTTCCTGAAGGGCGAGTGAAAATTCACGCTTGCATCGCATCGTCGCGAATTTGATGATCGCAGCGGTTGCCAGCAGCGCGGAAAACGATCACCCGACATGAAACCTGCTCCCTTTTCCTATCACCGCCCGGAAAGCGTCGATGACGCCCTGGCGATGCTTGCCAATTTGGAAGACTCCAAGATCCTCGCCGGCGGACAGTCGTTGATGGCGATGATGAATTTCCGCTATCTGGCGCCCGAACACATTATCGATATCAACCGTATTCCGGAGCTGACGGAAATTCGCGAAGAAGGTGACGCGATCCGTTTTGGTGCCATGGTCCGGCAGCGCGATGCCTTGGATTCGCCGTTGGTACAGGCGCGCTTCCCCTTGTTGATCGAGGCCTTGGAAAATGTCGGCCATATCCAAACGCGCAACCGTGGTACGGTAGGCGGCAGTCTTTCGCATCTCGATCCTTCGGCAGAGATGCCCGCGGTGTTCAGCGCTTTGGATGCGACACTGCATGTCGGCAGCACGCGGGGGACAAGAGATATCCCAATCGCCGACTGGTCGCTCGGTTACATGATGCCGAACTTGGAGCCCGACGAATTGTTGGTCGGCATTACCGCACCCTGCTGGCCGAAAGATCATGGCTATGCATTTCTGGAGATGGCACGACGGCATGGCGATTTTGCGATGGCGGGAGCGGGTGCACTAATGACTCTGAACAGCGATGGGACGATCGCGCGGGTTGCTGTCGCACTCACCGGTGTCGATACCGGGCCCGTCCGCTTGCACGATGCGGAGACCGCGTTGACAGGGCAGTTGCCAAGCGAAGCGGTTTTCGCCGAGGCGGCGAAGTCAGCGGAGACCGTCGCCGGGATCGACGATGTGCACGCATCGGCAGCGTATCGGCAGCGTTTAGCCGTCGTCTATGCGCGACGGGCGCTGATCAAGGCCCATGACCGGGCGCTGCAAGGGAGGGCGTAGGCATGGGCGAGAGACGTGAAATTCAATTAACCGTCAATGGCGAAGCGGTAACCCGCGAGGTCGAGGTGCGTTGGACCTTGGTAGATTTCTTGCGGCATGAACTCATGCTTACGGGGACTCATGTGGGCTGCGAGCACGGAGTCTGCGGCGCTTGCACGGTTTTGCTCGACGGGCGCTCCGCGCGATCCTGCCTCACCCTCGCGGTGCAAGCCGATGGGTGCGACGTTACGACCATCGAAGGCCTGTCGCCGAAGGAGGGCTTGAGTCCGCTGCAGCAGGCGTTTTCAGATCATCACGGACTGCAGTGCGGCTATTGCACGCCCGGCGTGTTGTGCACGCTCACCGAGTTCCTGGAGACCAACGCCGATCCGAGTGAAGAGGAAATCCGGATCGCGCTCTCGGGCAATCTGTGCCGCTGCACCGGATATCAAGGCATGGTCGATGCCGTGCTCGCCTATGTCGCGGCGCGCAAGAGCCAACCCGCATGAGCTGGGTCGGCAGTTCGGTTCCCCGCGTCGAAGATCCGGCGCTTCTGTCCGGCCGCGGTAAGTTCATCGACGATTTCCATCTGCCGGACATGCTGCACGCTGCCGTCGTGCGCAGCCCGTACGCCCATGCCAAGGTAGGTAAGATCGATTGCGCAGAAGCCCTGGCCATGCCAGGGGTTCATGCGGTCTTGACCCAGGACGACCTGCCGCAGCCTTTTCGCGATCAGCGGTTGCTTTTACTGGTCCCGAACCCGGCGATCCGTCATCCGATTACCTATTATGCGCTCGCGAAAGACGAAGTCTGTTTCGCTGGCGAGGCCGTCGCCTTCGTCGTCGCCGACGACCGTTATATTGCGGAGGATGCGGCAGAACGCGTGATCGTCGATTACGAACCGCTGCCGGTGTCCGCCGACTGCAAGGCGGCGTTGGAGCCTGGTGCGGCGACGGCGCATGCCGACCGGGACGATAACATCGCGGCTGATTTTCCCATGACCTATGGTGATGTCGAGGATGCTTTCGCCGGGGCGGCGCATGTCGTCAAGGAGAGCTTCTTCACCCATCGCGGTGGCGGCCACGCGATGGAATGCCGGGGCGTCGTTGCCGCGCACGATCCGGTCACGGACTCGATGACCCTGTGGAGCAACACTCAGGCACCCCATATGTTGCGCAATGTTTATGCCCGGATGATGGGTGTAAGCGAAACGCAGATTCGAGTCATAGCGCCACCGGATGTGGGCGGTGGGTTTGGCCCGAAAGGCATGTATTATCAGGAACAATTCTGTGCCGCCGCTGCCGCCCGGCAGCTTGGCCGTCCGGTCAAGTGGACCGAGGATCGCCGGGAAAATTTTATCGCGACCTATCAAGAGCGGGATCAATATTGGGATATGGAGGTCGCTGTCGACGGGGATGGCAAGCTGCGCGGCATTCGGGGGCGCCTCATACATGACAGCGGCGCCTATTTGCCCTGGGGAATCATCACGCCGTTCATCTCCTCAACGACAATCCCGGGTCCTTACGTCTTACCGGCCTATCACATAAATCTCG
This sequence comes from Rhodospirillaceae bacterium, assembly GCA_028817685.1. Classification (GTDB taxonomy): domain Bacteria; phylum Pseudomonadota; class Alphaproteobacteria; order UBA8366. The sequence continues at coordinate 6,947 of JAPPPC010000767.1, read as the reverse complement.
TCGCGGTGTTCACGAATAAGGTCGCCACGACACCCGTGCGGGGTGCGGGTCGGCCGCAGGCGGCCTTCGTCATGGAACGGTTGATGGACCGGGTTGCGCAGGAGCTCGGCATCGATCCGGCAGAAGTCCGTCGGCGCAATTTCATTCAACCGGAACAAATGCCCTACCCCGTCGGGCTGGTGTTCCGCGATGGCAGTCCGGTCGTCTATGACAGCGGGGACTATCCGGAATGCCAGGCAAAATCGTTGGCGCTGGCCGACTACGAAAGCTTCCGGGAACGGCAGGCTACGGCACGGAAAGACGGACGCTATATCGGTATCGGTCTGGGGTCTTACGTGGAGGGAACCGGTCTTGGGCCTTTCGAGGGTGTCAATGTCAAGGTAGAGATGAGCGGTAAGGTCGCGGTTCAGACCGGCGCCGCGCCGCAAGGGCAGGGACACCAAACCATGCTGGCACAGATCGTCGCCGACCGGTGGGGTGTGAAGCCGGGGGACGTTTCCGTTACCCCGGGGGATACCGCCGGCGTTGGCATTGGGATCGGGACCTTTGCGAGCCGAATAACGGCGAACGCGGGCCCGTCCGCGCAAATGGCGGCGAACACGGTGCGCGAGAAGTTGGTCAAAGCCGCGGCGCATTTGCTGGAGGCAGCGGAGGAGGACCTCGATCTCGCCGATGGCAAGGTCTTCGTCAAAGGTGTGCCGGATCATGGCAAGAGTTTTGCGGAGATTGCGACATTCACCAATGGCATGCCCG
>JAPPPC010000767.1:0-6184 GCA_028817685.1 Rhodospirillaceae bacterium | reverse complement strand
CCGTCTATGCCTTGCCCGGCGGCGTCATTCCCGTACTGGAGGAGACGTCCTACTTCACGCCGGAGCGGTCGACCTATGCGAATGGTGCCCATGTCGCCGAAGTGGAGGTCGACATAGAAACGGGCGACGTGAAAATTCTCCGCTACAGCACCGCCCATGATTGCGGATCGATGATCAATCCGAAGATGGTCGAGGGACAGGTCATGGGAGGCATCGCGCATGGTGTCGGCAATGCGCTGTACGAATGGATGCACTACGACGAAGACGCGCAGCCCCAGACCGTCAATTTTGGCGAGTATCTGGTTCCAATGGCGACGGATGTGCCACGCGCGCAGCAAGTTCATATGGAGACGCCGACACCGCTGAACCCACTTGGTGTCAAGGGCGCGGGTGAAGGAGGCACGATTCCGGCACTGGCCGCTATCGCCGGTGCGATCGAGGATGCGTTGGCGCCGTTTGGCGTTCGCGTCACGCAATGCCCTGTGACACCGCCCTACCTGCTTTCGCTGCTCGATGCGGCGCGAAAAGAGGCGAAGAGCTGACGTCAAATTTGTCTTGGCGTTGAAATGGAATAGACTTCTCCCCTATGCGCGGGGAACTTCCTGAATAACTGTGAGGTCGGACGGTATGTCCTTTTTCAAGTCATTACCGGAGGACGCCGGTCCGGCGAACGTTTTCGGCACCTATACGGATATTTACGGGCCTTGGTCGCAGATGGGACAGGCGATCATGAACGGGCCGTCACCATTTACGCCCGGCGAACGAGAGTTGATTGCGGCCTTTGTCGTTGGTACGGCGAATTGCAAGTTCGCTTACACCGCGCACTCCGCGGCTGCTTATGCCTGGGGCATCGAGGAGGGGCTTGTCGATAAGCTGCTCGAAAACATCGATTCGGCGCCGGTCGACGATAAATTCAAGCCACTGTTCAAATTCATTCGTAAATTGACTCTGACGCCGAGCGAGATGACGCAAGAAGACGCAGATGCGGTGTTCGAGGCTGGTTGGGATGAAAAGGCCTTGCACGACGCGATCGCGGTGTGCGCGCGGATGAGTTTCATGAACCGGCTCGTCGAAGGTTTCGGATTCATTCCGATGAGCAAGGACAAGGCCCGCGCGAATGCCGAAAAGCGCGTCGCGTTGGGCTATGTGAATCTTTATCCGGAGTTCCGGGAAAAACGCGGCGCCTAGCCGCCAGTACAGAAAGCGTAGATCATGCATATAGGGATGTTCATGGAATTCGGGTTCCGCGAAAGCGGTTCGGATGTGGAGGCATTCCGTGAAGGGTTCGATTTGGTGGATGCCGCCGAATCTTGGGGATTGGACAGCGCCTGGCTTTCCGAGTTCCATTTCAGCCCGCAACGTTCCGTCCTGTCATCGCCGATCGTCACCGCAAGCGCGATTGCGGCGCGAACCAATCGGATGGGGATCGGCATGGCGGTCTACGTGCTCCCCTTGACCAACCCGCTCCGTGTTGCGGAAGAAGCCGCGACGTTGGATCAGATCAGCGGTGGCCGGTTAGAGTTTGGCATCGGCCGCAGCGGATTTCGGCGGGCTTATAACAGCTACAATATCGATTACGATGAGAGCCAAGAACGGTTCGACGAAGCCTTGGCCGTATTGCGCGAAGCGTGGAAGGGAAAACCGTTTTCTTTCGACGGTAAATTCTACAAGGTAACTGAAGCGCAAGTGGTGCCGCAGCCGGTCCAGAAACCGACGCCGCCGATGCGGATGGCGGCAACGTCGCCGGGCACGTTTTCAAAAGTGGCCAAGGAAGGTTTGCCCCTGTTCGTCGGATTGCGGGGCGACGGGTTGGAAGCACTGCGGGAAAATCTCGACGTCTATCGCGCGGGCTGGAAGGAAGCCGGTCATGCCGGGAATGGCAGCGTCTATCTTCGCGTGCCGGTCTATGCGGCGGATACGCAGGAGGCGGCGCTCGAGGAGCCGCGCGAAAACATCGTCTATTACTTTGAGCGTCAGGCGAAAATGGTCGCGGCGTCCCAGGCCAACGCGGCCAGTGCCGGCAGCAGCACGGGCGGAGCGGCGAAGACGATAGCGACGCTGCAGTCGCTGACTTACGACGATATTCTGAAGAGCCGTGTGGCTTTCGGGTCGTCGCAAAGTCTCATCGACCGTTTCAATGAGTGGAGCGAAGTATTGGGCATCGATGGCGTCATCGCGGAGCTCAACGCCGGTGGGATGCTGACGGAGGCCCAGGTCAAAAACAGCCTGCGCATTCTTACCCACGATGTGATGCCGGCATTTAAGTAGGCGGCGCTAGAAACTGAACCGGTAGCTGGTCTGTAACGTTGTGTCCCGCTGCTTGGCGGATACGGCCGTTGCGACGCGTGCGGACCGGCGGCTTTTTACGCTCAGTATCTCGAAACTGAGCCGGTGATCTTCCGTCGGCCGGTAGCTGTACGCAAACGTCCAAGCATCACCGACTTCGTCGACCGGCGTGCGGTTGGGTAGAATATTCTCGTCGTCCGTTTTGAACCAATCGTAGCGAAGCGAAAGTTGGTGCTTTTCGTCTGCATCGACGAAACGGCTCATCATCAGATAGGCGGCCACGAAGGTGGCGTCGAGCCGTATCCCACCCGGCGTCAGCCTTTCGGTGTCGCCGTACATGACCTGAGACAAGAACTCGATATCGTAGGGGAGGAAGTACCCCACGCCAGCACTTAAAAACCGCGTGCGCCAGGCGCCGCGGCCGCGGCGCGTTGCTGCTTCGTCCGCGAGATTGTCGTAAGCCGTTATCAGGAACTCGCCCCCGATATCCTCGTCTTCACCGCGCGCAAAAAGATAGAAGCCCGGCGTGTCGTCGATTTCTTTAAAGGGCTCGATATCGCCGCGCACTTCGAAATTGGCGGTCGTCGATGGCAAAGGGATCGCGTCGAACATGCCCGTATGGCGGTCGTGCAATGCCCAACCGCGTTGGTGCAGGATTGTGCCGGCGGGATCATTTCCCCCAAACAACGCCCCGCCGAACGAAAAGCCGCCCCCTTCGTATCGATGGCGCGCAGCAATTTCTGCGCCCGTGGACCGGACCTCTTCGCCGATCCAGCTGTTTATGGCTGACCAGCTGATTGCGTAAGGGCTTTGCCAGGCAACGTCGATATTCTTCAGCGAACCCGGTGGAAAAAAGGCGCCAATCTTGGCGCTGAATTGCCAGGCCGAAGTCGATACAGGCCGATAGGATAGGAAGCCCTCGACAATATCGAGCGGCGATTTTTGATCTTTGTCGGCTTTGATATGCAAGTGACCCGCAGCGTGCCAGGAGAATCGCGGGCGCAGCACCACAGACGCTTCCCCCAAACTGCCCGTCGTTCGATGTCCCTCGCCTCGCTTGCCGCCAAATCGGGTTTTTCCCAGCCCTCGGTCAAGCCAGCCGATCTGCTCGTCTGTGTGGGCTACCCGCAAATCAAGGAGGCCGTGAATTTTCAGGCTCGGAAATTCCTCGCCGGCGAAGGCCGGGAAAGCAAAAAATAGACAGCAAAAAGCAGCAGCCTTCCTCATCCCTGTCGCCGCTGTACCAAGGGCACGTCTGCCTTGCCGATTTCGATCGCCCAGTTCTCCAGAAATCCCACCAAATTCTTTAACCGCATCGGTTTGGCGATGTGATATCCCTGGCCGACGTCGCAGCCCATACGCTGTAGCCGAAGAAATGACTCTGCATCTTCGATCCCTTCGGCCGTCACCTTGAGCCCGAGGTTATGTCCTAGGTCGACCGTGGAACGGACGATCAGTTCGTCCTCGGGGTTCGTTGCCATATCCTTGACGAAGGCCTGGTCGATCTTGAGTTCTGAGACCGGCAGTTCCTTCAGATAGGCGAGGGACGAATACCCGGTGCCGTAATCATCGACTGAAAGCGCGATGCCCATCTCATCGAGCATCGCAAGTGTGTTGCGCGCCACCGCAGGTTCCGACATCAGGCTGCTCTCGGTGATCTCCAGGATCAATGCGCTGGGAGGAAGCTCCGCTTCGGTCAGGGCTGCTGCGACCTGGTCCGGCAGATCGCGGTTCCCGAGATCGAGTGCCGACAGGTTTATTGCGACCTGCAAGTCTGCATGATCCCTGCGCAGCGATCGCCCGTCCTGCAGAGCGCGGGTCAGCGCCCATTGCGTGATCTGCCGGACATCGCCGGTCTGTTCCGCCAGAGGAATGAACAAACCGGGTGAGACCATGCCGCGCTCCGGGTGATTCCAGCGGATAAGCGACTCGACGGCGACCAATCGTTCTGTTCGGAGGTCGATCTTCGGTTGATAGAACATCTCGAACTGATGTTCGGCGCTGGCCCTGCGCATTTCCGTGATGAGCAGCAGCTGATCCGGATTGACCTCGTCGCTGTCCGGATCATAGACATGCCAATTTTGACTGTTTCCGTGCGTCTTGAATTCCGCGACTTCCGCCTGATGGATCAACGTCTCGCCATCACCGCCGGCCCCGTCGTGGAACGACAGCCCATAGTTCAGGTCTACCGACAAGACGAACCCTTGGATCGGAACCGGATCTTCGAAGTCCGCCTCGAGATGTTCGACGATTGCCTGCGCATCCTCCTTTGGAGACCTATCAAAGGCCAATCCGAACGTGTCACCGCTAAGCCGTACCAGAAAACTATTGGGCGATGCGGTTGCGGAAAGCCGGTTGGCGATTTCACGAATCAGCGCGTCACCCGTTTCGTACCCGAGCGTACTATTGGTCTCAGAAAGTCGTTCGACGCCAAGGACGACAACGGCAATATGACGATCTTCCTTTTCGGCTTTGAGGTGTCGAGACAGCGCAGCGACGAATTCCGTCCGGTTCAACAGCCCAGTTAATGCGTCGTAACGGGCTTGATACGAGATTTTTTCTTCGCGGGCCCGGATACCGGTCATCATGTCGTTGAAGGTCGACGACAACGTCCCGAACTCGTCATTCCCTTTGAGATTGATCGCCCTTTCGTAGTCGCCTTTCCCGACACGCGCCGTCGCATCGACAAGCTCTCTTAACGGCCGCGATACGCTGCCGGCCAACATGGCACCGCCAACGAGTGCGAGGCCGAGGCCGCCGACCAGCAGCACAATCATCGAGAGCAGCAGCGGGTAGGTTTGGCTAATCGCTTCTTCCGCGGAATATTGCAGAAAGACCGCGGCACCAGATTTTTCGTTCACCATTTCTATGGGGGACGCCAATAGAATGTAGGGCGTTTGCCCCAAATCCACGATATCCGGCTCCGCCGATTTGGCGAGTGTTGGGACGGCCGTTGCCAAGGCGCTTCTGTCATCCTTTGTGAGCGTGGAGGCAGCAAGGTGCCACGACTTATGGGACTGAAATGCAAAGGATATCTCTGATGGTATGGGGGCCTGCCGCTGCAGCCGCTCTGCGAGTCCGTCGTTAATCTCCAGCCCGATGCCGATCCAGGCGATCGGCTCCGGCGCCAGCACCGGAACAATGACAAGCCGGTAAAGCGTGTCGTTCAGTGCGGCGATCGCGACAGCGCGTCCCTCTTCATCGGCCACGTCCAGCATGCTCACAAATGGGAATATCGGGCTGATGGAGTTCTCTAGCGTGTCGTAAAGAATCTCATCATCCAGGGAGATCAAGAGAACGCGATCCGCTGACAGGCGGTCTTTCAGGTTGCGTATAACCGATCGCTGTGTGGCGGCGTCGCCGACGGCGATCGCTTCGCGGAAACCGAAATCCAGTGTGACGACACGGGCCCCTTCGACAAATTGCGACGTCAAATCGTCCAATTGCCGCAGCAGGATATTGCGGGCGAACGTGAGCTGCTGGCGCCCCTGCTCGATCGCGTTCCGGCGTGTCGAGGTGTACACGCTGATTGTGTTGACAAGCTGCACGGCGACCAAGATCGCGCCGATGAAAATCGTCAACTTGGTTCGAAATTTAAGGCTCATTCTGTGCTGTTCGCGCCCGTTAGCCTCAATATCTTCGCGGCTTCCGTTTCTTTTTGCCCTTCCGCTTCAATGCCACGGTTATAGCTTTTTGGTTAACGCCTTCTTTATCCGCCATAATTTCGATCTGCGGCATCTTTCGTTTTGACTTCAGCGCCGGATGCCAAACCGTGGCGACATAAGCACCGGGTTCGAGATCGTGGAACCGCGCGGCCCCCGTTTTATCAGACTTTACCGTAATACCGTCTCCGTTCACGTAAATGTAGGCGAGCATCCGGTCGTGGATATTACATCCG
>JAPPPC010000235.1 GCA_028817685.1 Rhodospirillaceae bacterium | reverse complement strand
CGGAAACGGTGGAACGGCTGCGCAATGCGTGGCTGGAGCACATCGTTCTGGTCTATCACGGCCAGGATTTGTCGGACCCGCAGCTGCTCGACTTCACGCGCTATTTCGGTGAGCTGGAATACCCGCCCTCCAAGCTGCTGAACTATTCGCAGGGCTCGGGCCAGAAAGACGACATTCCGCTCGAGATCAACGTCATCTCCAATGTGATCGAGAATGGCAAGAAAATCGGGCAATTGGGCAATGCGGAGGCCAAGTGGCACACCGATACGCCCTTTGTGGAACGCCCGCCCGCGGCCAGCATACTGCATGCCTGGGAGCTTCCGCCGAGCGGCGGCAACACCTGCTTCATGAACATGTATGCGGTGCTGGAGGCGTTGCCGGCAGAGCTGCTGGCGAAGATCGAGGGCAAGAAGTGCAAGCACGACGTCTCGCACACCAGCGACGGCGTGCTGCGGCATGATTACGACGACTCGCCCGACGCCAAATCATGCCCCGGCCCTTGGCATCCGATGATCCGCACCCATCCGGACTCCGGCCGCAAGGCGCTCTACCTCGGCAAACGGGCCTGGGCCTATATCGAAGGGACCACGACGGAAGAGAACGAGGAAATCCTCGACGCGATCTGGGCGATCGCGGAACGGCCCGAATTCGTCTACGAGCATGTCTGGACGCAGGGCGACGTGCTGATGTGGGACAATCGCTGCGCCATGCACCGCCGCGACGAATTCGACGGCAGCCAGCGCCGCATCATGCACCGCAGCCAGTTGCGTGGGGATATCCCGGTTTAAGCTTGTCGAACCGGATCGTTACTCCGCCGCCTGGGCACCGCTCAGCGCGGCCTGCGCCTGCACCGCCTCCAGCCAACTATCCACGTCGAAGCCGCGCGAGCCCATGATGCCGCGGAAAAACACCTTGCCCTCGGCATCGAGCACGTAGAGCCGCTCCGGCAGGGCGGCATATTTCGCGTCCACCTCGTTCTCCATATTGTCGAGCAGCATCGGCATGGTGAAGCCGAGATCGAGCCGGCAGCCATTCGCCAGTTCGGCCCGTTCGTCGCCGGTTTTCGGCGCCAGGAACTCGACATGGTCGTCCAGGTTGGACCGCACCTGCCAGCCGTCGGTCGGATGTGCCTCGCGGATGTAAACCAGGTAGAAATCGACCCGGTCCTTGTAGGTCTTGTAGATTTCGTTCATGCGCACGGCATGTTTGCGAAAGGGCGGTCAGGTGTAGGAGCCGAAGATCAGGGTGACAGGGCGGCCCCGCGTCTCCGAAAGTTGGAAGGGGTCGCCGCCATGCGTTCCGTCAACGGCAAGCCGCGCGATGCGGAAGTCGGGCGCCATGTCGCCCACTTTGGGCGCATGACGCTCTCGCGAAATCCTTGCGTTCCGCATGGCGGTATAGGCCTCGCGCGTGAGCATCATGCGTTCGAAATCCGCGTCGTCCAGCGTCTCCGGCGGCGGATAGGTGATCACCAGTTCCTCGGTCATGCCGTCCCTCTCCGTTACACTTTATGCGAAGAGGTTAGCGGATAACCGGCTAGAAATCCTGCATCGAAAGACTCTGGGTCGAGCGCTTCTTTTTCGATCCCAGCAATGCGCAGAGCCATTCCCAGGCGTTGCGCCGTTTTCGTTTCCAATGCGGCGGTGGTTCCTTCGACTTGCAAATTCGTTTCCACAGCGCATAGCGGAAGTCCGTCCCCATCACGGGTCTCCGTCTGCGCCCCTCGATCATCAACATTAACCATGTGCAGAAACGTTGCAGTGATCGGTGTCACTGGCGATGACGGTTTCGCGCCACACGCGTGTCCGGTAGCATCCTGGCGGGTCCAACAGGGAGGGATGCCATGTCCAACTTCCACACCGAACTCGACAAGCAAGGGCTGCGCGGTTTCCTCGGTTTCGTCGAGGAGAACCATCCCGATCAGCTGCTCCGTCTCACCGAACCGGTGCGGTCGGAATATGAGATGACGGCGATCGTCTTCGAGCTCGAGCGGGCCGGCCGTAGCCCGGTCGTCGTGTTCGAGAATGTGGTCGGGCAGGACATGCCGGTGGTGACCAACATCGCCGGCAACCGGGCGGTGCTCGCCTCGCTGTTGGATGTGAACGAACGCGACCTGCCCACCGCCTTCCGCGAGCGCTGTCAGAACTACCTCCCGGTCGAGCGGGTCGAGAGCGCGCCCTGGCAGGAGGTGGTGATCGAGGGCGACAACGTAGACCTCGCCCAACTGCCGATCCCGCTGCAGTTCGATGTCGACAAGGCGCCCTACATCACCGCCGGACAGATCACCGCACGCGACCCGGAGACCGGCGTCGACACCACCGGCTTTCACCGGCTGATGGTGTCGGGCAAGAACCGGCTCGGCGTCTCGCTGCATTCGCGCCGCCGCATGTACGAGTTCCACCGGCGAGCCGCCGCGCGCGGCGAGAACCTGCCGGCGGCGATTACGCTCGGCATCCACCCGCTGCACTATATGGGCTCGATGGCCTATCACTATCCGCCGGACGTGCGGAAATACGAGATCATCGGTGCGCTGTTCGGCGAACCCTACAGGGTCGCCGGATGCGGGGTCGACATGCTGGAGATTCCGGCCGGGGCGGAAATTGTCATCGAGGGCGAAATCCTGGCCGACACGCATGAGCCGGAGGGCCCGTTCGGCGAGTTCACCGGCTACGCCTCCTACCGCTCGACCCAGAATGTCTTCGTCGCCAAGCGCATCCAGATGCGGCGCGATGCGCAGTTCCACAGCGTCGTCTCCGGCATGTCTAAGGACCACATCTTGGTGTCCTGCATCACCCGCGAGGGCGAAATCCTGAACGCGCTGCGGCGCAACCTGCCGAACGTGCAGGCGGTGCATGTGCCGCACATCACCTGCGGTGGGCTGATGGCGATCGTGAAGATGAAGAAGACCGCGCCGGTCGAGCCGCAGCAGGCGATCATTG
>JAPPPC010000152.1 GCA_028817685.1 Rhodospirillaceae bacterium | reverse complement strand
AGTATGCACGCCGCCAGCGCGCTGCCGGCTGTTACCGGCGCGTGGCGGCATCGCGGCGGCGGCGCGTTTTGGGGCAGCTTCGACATCTGGAACCTGGATACCACATTGGTCAATGCCGACGACAAGGTCGGCAATGTGACGCGGATGCTTGATCAGTCGCGGATCGGGGCGATCCTGAACGGTCAGGAAGATGCATTGAAAGGCGGGCCGCCGATCGCGGCGATGCTGATCCAGAATTCCAACACCGCGTTGGTCGCGGCCGACAGTGCCGCCGTCCGGCGCGGTTTGTCGCGCGAAGATTTGTTTGTCTGTGTCCACGAGCACTTCATGACAGCCACGGCGCGCTATGCCGATATTCTGTTGCCAGCGTCGATGTTTCTGGAAGTGGACGACATCTATAAAGGGTGGGGCCATACCGCGCTCACGATCGGACCACGCGTGCTGGACCGTTATGCGGAGTGCCGCAGCAACCTGGAAGTCGTTAACGGTTTGGCGAAACGGCTGGGGTCCGACCATGCAAGCCTGGAGATGTCTTCGGAAGAGCTCGTCGATGCGACGCTCGAGGCGTCCGAACTGGGCGAATTGTCGGAGATCAAGGAGCGTGGCTGGGTCGATCGTGCACCATCCTTCGAGGATGCGCATTTCCTGAGCGGCTTTCGCCATGCCGATGGCCGTTACCATTTCAAACCCGATTGGGCAGCGATCGGTCCCTATCACGAAGGCATGCCTGCAATCATCGATCATTGGGATGTGGTCGATACGGTCGGGCCGGACCGGCCCCTGCGTCTGGTTACGCCGCCGCCGCGGACCTATCTCAACAGCTCCTTCACGGAAACACCGGGGTCGCAGAAGCGCGAACGCCGTCCGACCGCGATGATTCATCCCGCCGACGCTCAGCGCCACGGCGTATCGGACGGCGACTTGGTGCGGCTCGGCAACGCGCGCGGCGATGTCGTGATGCACGCGAAGATATCCGATACGGCCAAGCAGGGCGTTGTCATCGCGGAAGGGGTCTGGCCGGATGAAAAGTTCGACCGCGGCATCGGCATCAATCTGCTGATCGACGCCACCCCGGTCCCGCCGGCGGGTGGCTCCGCTTTCCACGACACGGCCATCTGGCTGCGTGCGGAGGTGATGCAGGACGCGGCAGACTAGTGCGAGAAACCGGATGCGCCTATGCGAACGCAGTGGGTCTCGGACTGATATCGGCTAGCGACATCATTTCCCGCGCCAGGCACCCCATGAGTTCCGCTTGGAGCGCCGCGGCTTCGGGTCGTCCGAAGAGGTTTTGCATTTCATCCGGGTCGTCGGCACGGTCGAAGAGCTCGCCATGGTCGAGCCCGTCGTAAATCGTCAGGCGGGCCGTCTCGGTCAGCAGCGTGCGCATGCGGAGCGACCGACCGGTATGAACCATGTCGTGGACCTGGTCCTCTTCGATTAAAACGGTCTCACGCAGGGTCGCGTCCGGATCGTCCAGCAACGGCGTCAGGTCGTGACTCTGCATGCCGTGATGCGCTTCCACGCCTGCCAGCGACAGGATCGTTGCGGCCAGATCGATCGAACCGACCAAACTGTTGCAGACGCCGGCGTTGCGCCCCGGGGTTTTGACGAGAAGCGGGACGCGGATGCAGCCTTCGTAATGCATCGCGCCTTTCAGCATCATGCCGTGGTCGCCGAACATATCGCCGTGGTCCGAGGTGAATATCACGACGGTATCGTCCGCCAATCCGGTCCCCTCCAATGTTTGAAAAATCCGGCCGATCGCGTCATCGACCATGGAAACCATCCCGTATGCCTTTGCCGCCATCTCCCGATACTCCGCTTCGGTGGGCGAGAACGGGTTGACGTGCGCCTTCAGCGGTTGGCCGCGCTTGCGCTGCATCCGCTGGTATTGCGGCGTCGAACGCTCGTGCGGATCGTCGAAGCTTGAGGGCAGGGGCACGTCTGCCGGGTCGTACATGTCGTAGTACTCTCCCGGCGGCGTGAAGGGATGATGCGGGTCCGGATAGGAACACACGGCGAAGAAGGGTGCGTCGTCTCGCTGTGCCGCATGGTTGCGAAGGTAAGCCTGGGTGCGCTCGGTGATATAGGTCGTCGGATAGACCTCTTCCGGAACGGATGTGCGCCACACATGGTGCGATGGGTGTGAGGTTTCGATGGCATTCGTGGCGCCGCGCAATGTTGACAGGTCGAACCCGCGCTCCCGCGCCCAATGAAAATAGTGGCCGGTACAGCCGTCGGAATGCCCGACCGACAGGTCAACCTGGGCAAAGCCGTAATAGTCGTCCGGCATTTCGACCTGTTCAGCCATATGCCGGTTTACGTCTTCGTAGAGATCCCAGCCCCTCGGTAAATCCTCTATTCTGGAATCATTCGGTGGCAAGTCGGGCAGCGCGCGAGCAAGCTGTTCAGGCGAGCTTCCCATGTTCTGAAGATGACATTTTCCGATATGAGCCGTGTGGTATCCGGCTTCTCGCAGGCTGCGCGGAAAGGTCCGTGCCCGGGGGTCGAGAGGAATGCCGTTGTAGCGCGTACCATGGAGGGAAGGCATACGCCCGGTGAAGATTGTCGAGCGGTTCGGCATGCAGATCGGGTTGGCGACATAGGCGCGCTCGAAGCGCACCGATTGCGCGGCCAAGGCGTCGAGATTCGGTGTCTGCACCACCGGATTGCCGCCGAAACCCGTGAAGTCCGGGCGGTGCTGGTCGGTCATCAAAAGTAAAATGTTGGGGCGCTTGCCCATGGCGGAAACTCCGGCGGCGATGGCTAACGGTTGGGGATTAGGCGGTTTTGGCGATCACGCCCGCCACAGTTCGGGGAAGAACGCGTCGTCTGTCGGCGCTTCTCCCGGCGCGACCGAGACATCCTCTGCCTTGACCGATGGCTCTGTACCCTCGTGGGGAAACCACCCAATATCGTCGACGCGCAAGCAGGTAGACAGCGCAGCGCG
>JAPPPC010000751.1 GCA_028817685.1 Rhodospirillaceae bacterium | reverse complement strand
CGCCTCGACCCACGGTTTGCGGCCGAGCAGCAGGCCGGTCGCCGCCGGGCCGCGCATCAGCTTGCTGACGCTGTAGACCACCAGATCGGCGCCGCGCGCCGTCCAACGCTCCGGGACACTCAGCGCCTCGGACGCGGCATCCACCATGATCGGTACCCCCGCGGCCAGCGCCGCCGGGCGCATCTGGTCGAAGGTCAGCGGTGCCCCGACATCGCGCTCCGCCAGCATCAGCACCGCCACCACATCATGCTCCGCGAGCGCTGCCTCGAACGCAGCCAGATCCGCCACTTCGACAACCCGCGCGCCCACCATCCGCACCGACTGATCGTAGGCGAAGCGCTGGCCCTTCGGTGTCAGGACGACCCACTCCTCGCCATCGACCGGCCCGGGCAGACGCAGCATGCGCAAAGGATCAGTCGCCGCGACACAGGCGGCCGCACCGAGCGCCAGTCCGGTCGCGGAGCCGGCCGTGACCAGCCCCCATTCCGTTCCCGTCAGCTCACCCAGGCGCTGCCCGGCCGCCGCGCCCAGCTCCTCCATGATGACATGATGGTGGGAGGCGCTCTCCATCGCCGCGCGGACCGGGTCGCTCTGCGTGCTGTTGCCATAGACAGAGCGGGACGAGCCGCAATTGACGACCGGCTCGACGCCGATCCGGCGATAGATTTCCGCATGATCTTGTGACAAAGCTCGCTCCTCTCGCGTCCAACACGCCAGCCGCAAGGATGGCCAGCCCGGCGGGCAAATGCTAGCAATTTGCATCGCATCGGCAAGGAAACGGAGTGATGGAAGGCTTGCAGACCTATGACGGACCCGGCGCTTGGCGCGGACCGGACCTGGTGGCACGCACGGACTGGCGCCACACCTTCACGCCCGACGAGGTCGAAACGCTGGCGGCAGCGGCGGACGCGGTTGCCGAGCGCGATATCGTGTCGCTGCGGGCCGCGGATTTCGATCTGGGCGATCTCAACCCGGTGCTGGCGAAGGTGCGCGACGATCTGGCCGAAGGGCGCGGCTTCGTCCTGCTGCGCGGTCTGCCGGTCGAAGATTGGCCGATCGCGCGCACGGCACGCGTCTATTGGGCGATCTGTTCGCGCGTTGGGCAGCCGATCGCGCAGAACCAGTACGGCAATCTGCTCGGCCATGTCACCGATGTCGGCGGCGATTCCAGCCATCCGCGACAGCGTGCCTACCAGTCGAGCGACGGGCTGCCTTTCCATTCCGATATTGGTGCGGAGACGGTCGGCCTGCTGTGCCTGCAAACGGCGCGGGCGGGCGGCGAGTCGCACCTGGTAAGCGCCGCGCCCCTCTGGAACGAGCTGGTCGCGACCCGCCCCGAGCTGGCGAAAGCGCTGAGCGAACCCTTTCATCTCGACCGCCGCGGGGAGACCGTCGCGGGGCAGGACCCGTGGTTCACGATCCCCGTCTTCATGCCCACCGCCGCACAACTGTTCGCCGCCTACAACCCGCGCTTCGTGCGCAGCGCACAGCGCTTCCCGGAATTGCCGCGGCTGACCGATCTGCAGGAAGAGGGGCTGGACGCGGTGATGACCCTAGCCAACGATCCGCGCTTCAAACTGGCGATGGACTTCCAACCCGGCGACATTCAGCTGATCAACAATCACCGGCTGCTGCACAGCCGCGGCGCCTTCGAAGACTGGCCCGATCCGGCGCGGCGGCGTCACCTGCTGCGCATCTGGATGTGCGCGCCCGGCGGCAAGCCGATCCCCGAACCACTCTACAGCCGCTTCGGCGCCGACGAAGAAACCGGCCGGCCGAAGGGTATCAACCTGCCACCCGGCATTCCCCTCAGCGCGCCCCTGGAACCGCCCGCACTGCGAACCTAACGGCGGAACGCCGGCAACACCTCCTCGATACAACGCTGCAATTGCTCGCGCGGGTTCGGGGCGACGAAGCGTAGTACCGGGGTCGTGCAGCCCGCCTCGATATAGGCAGCGATCTTGTCGATCACGGCTTGCGGGGACCCGCAGGCGGTCCAGGTCTCGGCTCGCTCGCGCGAGATAGTGCCGGCGCCGTAATAGGAGCCGAGGAACTGAGTGGCCTCCGCGAAGGCCATATCCGCATCCTCGTTGATGTTGACCATCAGATGCAGCGAGCTGTCGAACGCGCTCGTATCGCGGCCGAGTTCGTCGGCGTAGCGGCGGATGGTGGCAAAACGCTCGCGGAACGTGTCCACCGGCGTGCCGTCGGTCTGCCAGCCATCAGCATGGGTGGCGACGCGCCGCAACACGCGCTCGACCGTTTCCGCATCGGCGGTCGCGACCGGCGGATTGACGGCGAGAATGATCGGAATGGACTCCTGCACCGGCTTGGGCTGCAGATCGACATCGGCGAAAGAATAGTATTTGCCCGCATGGGTCGCGGCACCCTTGCTCCAGAGTTGGCGCAACACGGCAATGCCCTCGACCACCCGACCGATGCGCTCACGGGAGGCGACTCCCATCACCTCCAGCTCATGCGCGAACTGCGGACCGAACCGACCCGGCGCGCCGCTGCACACCGCCAGGATGGTTCGGCCCTTGGAAACCACGTCGAGGCTGGCCCATTGCAGCGCGAGCAGCACCGGATCGCGCAGGGGAAAGCTGGCGAGACAGATGGTGCCAAGCTTGACCCGCTCGGTGCGCGCCGCCAGCGCCGAGAGGGTGACGATCGCCTCGACCCGCGGCTTCGACAGCAAATTGTCGCCAACCCAGACGCTATCGAACAGGCCCGAGCCCTCGGCCTGATCGGCCATGGCGAACAAATCGTCCATCGAACCCCAATCGAACAGCACGGCGCGGGTCGACAGGCTGAGCCCGAACTTAGCTGTCATCTCGACAGGTGCGGTCATGGCGGCCCCTCCGCGGCTATTCGAGAAAGGAGAGAATGGTCTGCAGCACCACCCGCGACACCTGTTCGAGATGGCTGAGCGGCACGAAATCGTCGCCCAGCAC
>JAPPPC010000012.1 GCA_028817685.1 Rhodospirillaceae bacterium | reverse complement strand
CAAGGCCTATAAGCTCGCGAAATCGGACGAGATCATCTTGCTCGATATCCGGTCGCCGCAGGAGTGGCAGCAAACAGGTGTGCCGCACGGCGCCGTTGCGTTGACCATGCACACGTCGAAGGACGTCTTTTACAGACGAGTCCTGGCGGCCGTCGGCCGGGACAAGACGAAACCAATCGCCGTGATCTGCGCAGCGGGGAACCGGTCTCGATGGGCCAGCAATTTTCTGACGCAAAGAGGGTTCTCCCGCGTCGCGAATGTCGGAGAAGGCCTTTTCGGCAACCGTAAACTGCCGGGCTGGCTTGCCCGCGGCCTGCCGGTTCAAAAACCGTGACCGTTCTCCGCGCGTCTTAGTCCTTGGCCTGCTTTAGCGCGGCTTCTATGGCGGTGCGTTGCGCGTCGATATCGATATCCATCTCCGAGGTGACTTCCAGTTCCCGATCCTCGAAGACACTGGTGCCTGGATGCTGATCCGCCCAGTCCGCAACAGTCCGGTCGCGCGCCAAAACCAGGGCGCGGATCTGCGGGTCGAAGAGTTGCACCATCGAGGTGACCCAAAGATTAACCGGCCAAGAAGGCTGCGCGTGGTCGATCTGAAAAAGACCAATCAGACGATGCACATCCGCCGCGGTAAACCATACCTCCCCGGTGACCCAGCGATTTGTGGTGAACAGCTTGATTGGCAACCCCGCGCTATCCATCGAAATGGCGATGATATGGCTCAAATTATCATCGGGATCTTCCGGCGCTTCATAGTCCGGAACCGCTGCGGGCTTCACATCGTCCGGCATCCCCTTCGGCCGGATGAAGGTGTGAAAATGACCATGTTCCCCCGGACGCTCTTCCGGCGGATGCGCATGATAGTAGAATTGCGAATGGGTGATGCTGTCGTAGATATCGCCGTCGGGATAGTGGTTCCACTCGTAGAACGTCTCCACATTCTTGATCAATTCGCCAACGATATTGTCGTCAGTGTTGTCGAGGATTCGATGGCATTCCAACACCCGCTCACCGGCATCGCGCATGTCGAGCAGCGTCCGGCGCGGCAATGCCGCCAGCAAATCGGTATCGAATTCTTCCATCGGTCTTTCCTACTCTCCAGCGGCGCGAGCCGCGTAACCGTTTAACATACCGGCTCTTCCGTCCAAACCCGCATCTCCGTCACGGTCGCTCCCGGACCAGCCGAAACCCAACCAAGATATGTTTCAATGCTTCGGGCCTTGAGTGGCGTGCGGCGGGCCGGCAGATTCCGCAACCACTATCGTCCCAGGATCCGCCTTTCACGATGTAACGCCCCGCGCCGCGCGCCTTAGTCGCGGTCCATTCGAAGACTTGCCCCGCGGCGTCAAACATGCCGAACGGGCTGGCACCGGTTGGAAATGCGTCAACCGGTCGCGTATCGAAGGTCCCCTTGTCATGGCTATTCAAACGGGTCGGATCATATTTTTCGCCCCACGGGAAACGCCGCCCGTCGACCCCGCGCGCTGCCTTCTCCCATTCCGCTTCGGTCGGCAGCCGCCAGCGCTCGCCCGTCACCTTGCTGAGCCATGCCGCATAAGCTTTGGCATCCGCATGGCTGACCAGCACGACAGGGTGCGTATCCCGCCCTTTCGGTGGCTCTCCCGTGGACCAGGCATGCCGGCGGGTCCGCTTGTAGGGATGGATGAGGCCATAGCCTTTCCCGGTCGCAGCGGCGACCTCCGGCACCCGATGCCCCGTCGCGGCGACGAAAGCGGCGTACTGCGCGTTGGTTACCAATGTCTTGGAAATTTCATAGGAAGGCAGGGTCACTGGACCGCGTTTGAACTCGCTTTCGTACCAGCGGTTCTTGCGCGTGACGCTGTGCCCATAGGCAGCCTCATCGAGCCGGTAGGCCGCTTCCCGCTCGGCGCGGTCTGACCCCCGGATGAACGGGCCTGCCGGGATCGTCAGCAAGTCATGCGTCGGAATACCCGCGCCGGCCCATGCTGTCAGCGGGACAACCAACAGCATGGCAAGCAATGTCGATAGGCAATGTCTCAAGGCGTTTCCGCCCTCGTGGTTCCGGTCCAGCGGCATACTGCCACCGACCGTACCCGCATACCACGGAGCCGTGGCCGGACTCGCGCGATATTGAACGTTGCGTGATCAGTTGCGCACGACAAGCACGGAGCAATGCGCCTCGCGGGCAACCCGGGAGGCGTTTGGCCCCATGAGGAATTGCCCGGCGCGTGGCCGGCTAGCGCCAAGGATGATCAGGTCCGCCTTCACTTCGTCCGCGACTCGCAGGATTTCCTCATACACCGTCCCGTGGCCGATAACATGCTGTACGTTCACACCGTCGGGGACGTTTTTGTCCACGAACTCATGCAAGGCCTGACGCGCCTTTTCAAGCATCTCTCCCTCGTAATCCTTCGGGAAGAAGGAACCAACGATGCTCATGCCAAAATCCGGCACAACGCTCATGATGCGCAGGGTCGCACCGAATGTTTGCCCGTACTCCACGGCGGTGGGAAGCGACCGCTTCCAGGAATTGTCATCGCCGAGATCGAGGGCCAGAAGGATATTTTTGTACACGGTGACGCTCCTCTCACATATGCGCTAGGCCGGGGCTGCGGCTTCTGCGGCAACACCGTTCCGCCGCCGTTGCAGCAGGACGATGAAGCCTAGGAGTACCAATGCCGGGATGTACATCAACAGCTTCGACGGCTGGTCGACCGGAACAAGTACGGTCTGAATGACTTGGTCAAAGTCGAGGCCGGCCTTCGCCGCAGGGCTGTCGAACGTTGTTCCGTCGATCAGGACTTTGCCATCTTCGACCAGAATTTCCAGCATGCGACCCGCCACGATACGGTTGCCAGCCGGTGTGATGTGGAATTCATCGATGTAGAGTTGTTCGGGGTGATTCGCCAGCACATCGCGAATGTCATACAGGTTCGCATAGTCAAGTGATACGTCATCGACTAGACCATACAC
>JAPPPC010000677.1 GCA_028817685.1 Rhodospirillaceae bacterium | reverse complement strand
ACCTTCTCGAAACGCTGAGTTGACGGTGTGGGAGCACGCGGGATCTCGATGCCACGGATGATCTCGTTCGCCGCCACGCGGGTTTCGCCTGACCAGACATATAAATCCTGCATCGGGATACGGCGTTCGCCCGCTGTGCCCGCCACGATTACGACGGCGTCCAAAGCGGTCAGAATGGGGGCGGCGTCGGCAACGCAGGGCGCGGCGCAGCGCCCGGCATCCATGATCGAATGGTGCCGGTTGTCGCCAAGCACCGCATAGCAGGGGCATGTCATGCCGCCCGCCTTGTAGCATTGGGCGCCGCTGCGGAAGAACCAGCAGCGTTTTTCCTGGCTCAGATCACCGGCGATCGTGGCGACGTTGCGGATCTGCGCGGTGGCGATTTTGGACAAACCGTCCGGCAGCATCGGGTGGATTGCGCGGATATCGTCACGCTCTGTGATTTCAGCGATCGTCGTCGCGGCACCAATCGTGACTTTGTCTTCCGAAATTGAGATGCCGCGCAGTTCCTCGAGGCTCGCGATATCCACGACAACATCCGCGTCGTAGACGCCCTGCCGCAAGCCGACCTGAAGATCGGTGCCGCCAGCCATGACCTTCGCCTTGCGGTCCGGTGCCGCGAGCGCGCGCAGAGCCTCCTGCAAATCTCCCGGACGAACGTAGTCGTAATCGGTCCTGGCCGCGGGTTTGCGGCCCAGCATGCCGCCGAGCTTGCGCAAGCCGGGATACAGGATGGCTGGATACAGCGCGCGCGCCGAGGCCACTTCAAGATTGTAGGGCCGCTTCCACGGTTTTAGATCGGGTGACGGTTGGGCGGCAGTCGCCTGCAGGATATCGGACGCCTTGATCGGCAGTTTGCGGAACCGGGAGCCCGTCGCCTGGGCGAGGGCGTTGGCGATCGCCGCCGGCGTCGGGTTGATGGAATGTTCGCCGCCCGCCTTCGCGCCGTAGGGGCCGGTGGGGTCATCGGTCTCGATGAAGGCGATATCGATCTCCGGCGTGTCCTGGATGCGCGGCGCCTTGTAGGTGATGAGCGACGCGTTCACCGGGGCGCCGTCGTTGAAGACCAGCTCTTCGCGCAGCGCCATGCCGATGCCCTGCACGATGCCGCCCTGCATCTGCCCTTCAAGGGCGAGCGGGTTGATCACCCGGCCGATATCCTGGACCACGACGACCTTGTGCACGGTGACCTGTCCCGTTTCCGGATCGACTTCGAGCTCGACCGCCTGCGCCCCGAACCCGTAGGTCGCCGCGTAATGGCCGTAGCCGGTTTTCGGGTCGGGGCGGGGCAGGTCGATATCGTGCCGATCCTCGACCCGGAACGGGCCCTCCAGTGCCGCGATCTCCGCCAAGGTCAGGCGGCGCGCATTGTCGTCCTTATAGCTGGCGATCCCGTCCGCGAAATCGATTTCTCCGGCCGGCACATCCCAACGGCTGGCGAGACGGGATGCGATCTCGGCGCGGAAGCTCTTGGCCGTTTTGATTGCCGCGCTACCGCTGACGAAGGTGACCCGCGACGCGGCGCTGCCGAGGTCGGGCGGCGTCTCGTCGGTGTCCATGTGCAGGACGTCGAGGTCATCGGCGTCGAGGCCCAGCTCTTCGGCGACGAACTGGCCCATGACGGTGTTCTGCGAGGTGCCGCAATCCGCTGATTGCGTGCCGACCTTAAGCCGTCCGTCTTCTAGCAGGTCGATCGACACGCAGGCGAAATTGCCTTCGGCGTAGAGGACGCCGACGCTGGGATTGATCATCGCTGCGAAGCCGATACCCCGGTTGGGCGGCATCGCGTCTTTCTTCTCCGCCCAGCCGATCCGGCGTCCGGCTTCTTCCAGGCATTCCGCCAGCGCGCAGGTGCCGATCTCCCAGCCCTGCGGCGTGCGGTCGCCCGGCCGGTTGGCGATCTCGATACGATATTCCAGCTTGTCCTTGCCGAGGCGTTCGGCGATCTCGTCGATTTGCGTCTCTATGGCCCAGATGATCTGCGGTGAGCCCATGCCGCGATAGGAGCCGCCGGACACCTTGTTGGTGTGCACCAGCTTGCCGTCGAAACCGGCCGCCCCGACACGGTAGAGATTGCAGGTGCGCTGCCGCACCGCGGAGATGTAGGCCGGCCCCATATGGGTATAGGCGCCGTTATCGACCCAAAATTCGGTGTGCCGCCCCAGGATCGTGCCGTCCGCTGCGACGGCAGACCGGCCCCGCATCTTCTTGGCGTGGTCCGATTTCCCGCTGAGGAATTCCTCCTGCCGGCTCAGCAGGATCTTTACGGGCCGCCCGGCCTTCATCGACAGAAAGGCGGCGATGGCAATCGGTTCCGGAGATTGCGATTTGCCACCGAACCCGCCGCCGATCACGACGGACTTTGCGTGGACCTTTTCCAGCGGCAGATCCATCACGTGGGCGATTTCCTTGCGCACGAAGAATGGCGCCTGCGACGGCGCCCACAGGGTCAGGTCACCGGTTTCCGTATCGTAATCTGCCAGGACGCCGTTCGTCTCCAGGCAGATCGGGGCAACGATGCCATGCTCGAAGGTCGCGTCGAAGATATGCGCCGCGTCGCCAAAAGCCTGTTCGACGCCGTCGAAGTCGGCGCTGCTTTCCTGCGCGACGTTACGCGGCAGGTCAGGCTTTTCGTGGATCGCCGGTGCGTCAGGTGCCAAGGCGGCTTCCACGTCGTAGACCGCGGGCAGGATTTCGTAATCGACGGTGATCGCGGCGAGCGCGGCCTGCGCCTTAGCCGGTGTTTCGGCGGCCACGGCGGCCACTTCCTCGCCGGTGAACCGAACCTTGTCCCGCGCCATCGCGAAGCGGTCGGCGAAGGCGGGACCGGCATTGACGTATTTCAGGTCGGGAAAGTCTGTCCCGCACACCGCGGCGACGACACCAGGCATTTCCCGCGCGCGCGACAGGTCGACGGCGCGAATTCGCGCGTGCGGATGGGGGCTGCGCAGGATCGCG
>JAPPPC010000031.1 GCA_028817685.1 Rhodospirillaceae bacterium | reverse complement strand
TTACTGGCAGCCATTGCGATGTCCGGATCCTCGGTCGCGGTCACGCTCAACGCCATGAGGTTGAAATGGACATCCTGATCGTTCTCATTCCGGCAGCGTTGATACTGGGTCTGCTCGGCCTCTGCGCCTTCCTGTGGTCGTTGAAGACGGATCAGTACGACGATCTGGATGGTGCCGCGCAGCGAATTCTGCTGGAAGAAGAACGGCCGGACTGACTGCGCTGTCGCGCGGCTATTTGGGGATCTTGAACTGGCTGCACGGGTAGCGCTTTACCAACGCCACCATCACCAAGTGCGGAAACCGCATCGTCTGCGCGTCCGGCGTTATATCCGCCCACTGCAGAAAGACGCGACGGCCTTCCTCGATACTGAGAATGCGGGGCGGGCAGATAAACCGTTTGTTCGGGTTCTGCCGGGCCATTTCCACATGCGCGTTCATCAACGCCGTAACCACGCCACCGCAGGCGTCGCGGCCGGCATCAGTCGGTGACTTGCAGAGCGAGATGAAACGCCCCCCAAGCGGTGCGGTCGATTGCGCAAAGGCGGATGACGCGCAAACCAACAAAAAGGCGGCGATTGTCGTGCAAATGGTGCGCATGGATTTCCCCGTTTGGCAAAGCGATCCGGACAGGGGGTAATTATACAGCTTCGCGGGTCATGCGGTAGAATAACCGGCAACCCATCGTTTTCCGGGAGTCCCTTGTGCAGAACACGCACGCCGACATTATCCAAGTGATTCATGACTATATGAGCGACTCGGGGACCGCTTGGCGTATCGGCGAGCAGGCTGTCTTTGTGCGTGACGCGGATGAAGAGGTCGAAATTTCATTGGACCATGCAGGCGGTCTCATTGTCTCGGAAACAGGGGCGGTCCGGATTGCCATTTCGGGATTGACGCGGCTCGTTCCGGCCGAAGGGCTGACGGAAACCCTGTGGATCCAGGCGGGACTGCTCTGCCTGCGAGACGGGGACGCCGGCATGGCGAAGCGCACTGTTTTGACCGAGCTGGGCGCGGATATGATGGCCGCCAAGCCGATCAACCGGCTCGGAACACTCTTCGACCTCGGCCGCGGCGACGAACAGGTCGATTTTTGCCTCCGGACAGCCGACGAGGGCCTATGCGAGCTGCTGCGCGCCCGGGAGGGCAAGCCGATGGAAAACGAGGATCGCGAACTGTCCGAGGCGATCGCCGCGGTCGGCGCCGACTATGTGGTGATGTCGCGTCTCGGCCGTATCGAAAGCTTCGGGCGAAACGTCGCGCTCGATCCATCGCCGAATCCCGCGCCACCTTCGGGCTACACGGTTTGCCTGTCGTTCGATCCCCCGCGACCGACGCGTGAAGGCCCTTTCGACGAAGCGACCTATGGCGCGTTTCGGGTGCTCTACGGCATCTTCGCCGACCCGGAGCTCGTGCGTCTCAAACAGTCTGTCGCGGATGCGATCCGCGATGGCGCCGACCCCGAAACGGTTGCAGCCGAAGCGCCCGAGGCGCGCGCAGCTGTAACCGTTCTGCTCCGCCAACTGACGGCCCGTGACGGTTCATCAGAAACGCTGCGCCGCTGGCGCGACGCTTTCGAGCGCTAGAGCTGGCCTTCGATAACGTAGGTCAGCAGACGAACGACCTGTGCAGGCGTTTCCGCGACGGCCAGTGCCGCGCCGTCGACTTCCTTCAACGCGTGGGTCAGGCCGGGATCGTGCAAGGTAATGATCGGTTTGCCCAGTGCCGAGGCGTAACCGGCATCGAAGGCCGCATTCCATTGGCGATACTTTTCACCAAACCGGATGACGGCAAGATCGGCACGGGAGATCTGGGTGCGCGTGCGAATCGCGTTGACCTTCGCCCCCTTGTGATCGTGCCAGAAGGACGATTCTTCAGCGCCGAGGATATCCACGCCGCAATCATCGCTCGATGCATGATCGGTGACTGGGGATACGAATGAAACCGGGAGGTTGGCCGCCTCGGCACCGGCGCTGATTTCTTCGCGCCAATCGGTGTGAATCTCGCCGGACAGGTAGACGGTCCAGTGCTGCTGGGACATGTTTGGCGTTCCTTGAAAGCTCGTGCTGGGAATATCTCGGGGCGTTGTTACCATGGTCGATCCGTCGCCAACAACAGGAGCCCCATAGATGGCCGAGTCTGCGCCTGGTAAGGGGATCGCCTGCATGTTGGCGGGCGGCCTGCTGCTGACGATCAACGACGCGATACAGAAGTCGATGACGGCAGATTTCCCGACCGGCGAGCTGCTCGCCATGCGCGCGGTCTTCATGCTCCCGCCCATCGCATTTTTGGTCTGGCATGCCGGTGGCCTGGCTGCATTGAAAGTGACGAATCATCGGGGCCAGGCCCTGCGGGCCGTCCTGGTCTGCCTGTCATCCTTTCTGTTTGTCGGCGCGCTGAGCGTGATGCCGCTGGCCGATGCGATCGCGATCACCTTTGCCGGTCCCTTGTTCGTCACGGCATTGGCCCCTTTGCTGCTGCGCGAACAGGTCGGATGGCGCCGGTGGGCGGCCGTGCTTGTGGGATTCGCGGGTGTCATCGTTATGGTGCGGCCCTCCGGTACCGCGGCGCTGCAATGGGTCGCGTTGCTGCCGCTCGGTGTGGCCTTGTGCGGCGCCATTCGCGACATCGCGACCCGCCATATGCATGGTACGGAAACGACGGCGGGTATTCTTTTCTATTCGACTTGTGCCGTGATGGCTGTCGGTTTCGTCACGGCACCCTTCGCCTGGGAGCCGATTTCAGCCGCGCAATACGGGATGTTCGCGATCAACGGGCTCGTGCTTGGCGGGGCCTATTTCCTGCTTGTGGAAGCACTACGTTTGGCGGAAGCCGCCGTTGTCACGCCGTACAAATACGCCACGCTGATCTGGGCCGTCGTGATTGGCTTGGTCGTTTTTTTTTTTATTGATTAGGCGAAAATGTATTTTTTCTCTTTTCTTTTTGTCGGCAGCGGTCTTTACAT
>JAPPPC010000025.1:1959-12249 GCA_028817685.1 Rhodospirillaceae bacterium | reverse complement strand
CGGGTCGTACGACCACGGGTCGGCGCCGCATATCGATCTGGTCGCCCGTGCCATGTCGGCGGCGCACCGGGACCGCAACGAATTTCTCGCGGACCCCGCCTTTACCGACGTGCCGGTCGAAATGCTGACCTCGAAAGACCGCGCCGCGATGTGGGCCGATAAAATCCGCAAGGGCGAATTCCTCGGCGACGGCAAGGAGGCGCCGCCCTCCTGCACGACGCACCTGTCCGTCTATGACGAGGCGGGCAATGCGGTGTCCTGCACGCACACGCTGGGCACCGGCTCCGGCGTCGTCACACCCGGCACTGGATTTGTCTACAACAACAGCATGAAATTATTCGATCCGATTCCGGGTCAGGCGAATTCCATGGCCCCCGGAAAACGGCGCACCACCGGCATGGTTCCCACGATGGTGTTCCGGGAGGATGGCAAGCCCTGGATCGTCGTCGGGGCACCGGGGGGCAGCGTGATCATCAGTTCGGTGCTGCAGACCATCCTGAACATCGTCGATTTCGGCATGTCGCCGATCGAAGCCGTCACCGTCCCGCGGATCCATTGCGAGGGCAAAGGCATCCATGCCGAGGCCCGCGTTCAAGGTTCGGAAATCGACAAACTGCGCGACTATGGCCACACGGTTGATCACTCGGCGATCAGCTTCGACCCGGTGATGTCGCGGGCGCATGTCATCACCGTCGCGGAAGACGGAACCTATCGCGGCGGCGCCGACCCGCGCGGCGGCGGCGGGGTCGCCTACGCCCGTTGAGCCTTATTCGGCGTTCTCGGGCCGCCGTTTCAGGAACGAGGCCGAATCCATCGTGATGACGGTCTCGCCGCGCTGATTGATGCCTCGGGTGATGTACCGCAGGATCCCGCGGTCCGGCTTCGATTTGGACGGCCGCGCTTCGATGATCTCGACTTCGGTATGCAAGGTGTCGCCCGGACGGACCGGCACGAGCCAGCGCAAATTCTCGATCCCCGGTCCGCCGAGGCTCGACTTCTCCATGAAACCGAGATCGACCCAGAGACGGAAGACCATCGAGCCGGTGTGCCAGCCGGACGCGATCAGCCCCTCGAACGGTCCCTCCGCCGCCGCTTCGCGGTCGGTATGGATCGGCTGCGGATCGTACTTCCGGGCGAAATCCATGATTTCCGATTCATCCATGGACATGCCACGGGTGCGGAAAATCTGGCCCGGTTCGAAATCTTCAAGATACTTGGTGTGCATATGGTTTTTCCGATCAGAGACAGGCGACAGCGCGCACGTCTTCTACCCCGTCCGGCAGCGGTAGCGACACCCAGTTCTTGCCGCCGTCCTCCGTACCGAAGATCTGGCCCGCCCGCGCGCCGCAGAAAATGCGCGATGGATCGCGCCGGCTGACGGTGACGGTCATCAAGGTACTGTCGATCGAGATGTCGTGATCGATGCGCTGCCAGTTCGCGCCGGTATCGTCGCTGCGATAGACCGAGCCCGCCACGCCGCGCGAGGAGTCGCTCAACGCCGCAACGAACACCTTCGGGTCGTGCGGGCTCACCATCAAATCACGGCCATATTGCAAGTCGGAGAACCGGCCGATGCCGAACTCGCGCCAGCTATCGCCCCGGTCTTCACTGACGAAGAGGCCCATCCGATTGGCGATCCAGAGCGTCCCAGGCTGTTCGGCGCTGACCGTCAGGGCGTGCAGGTCCATCATCCCTTCGGTCAGATCGTCACTCAGGATGCAGTTGCGCAAATGCGGCTCGTGCGACAGTTCGAGGAGACCGCCGCTGATATCCTCCCAACTCTCGCCGCCATCGAGGCTGCGGATCACGCCGCCGACTTCCAGTGCCGCGTAGATGTGATCGGTGTCGCTCGGGTCGATCGCCATCTTCAGGACCCGAACCGGGAAACACCCCGTGATCGCGCCTTCCGGTTGCACTGTCGCCAACCGCCGCCACGAGCGACCGCCATCTTCCGATTTGAAGATCGCGGCGGGATCGGAACCGGCATAGATCGTGTCCGGCGCATCCGGATGCACCAGCATCGAATAGATCGGCCTGCCATCCGCCGGGACCTGCATATCGGCCCAGCTTTCACCGCCATCGTCGCTGCGGAAAACGCCCTGATGCGCGCCCACGAATAGGGTGTCGCCCCGCCCTTCGACGATGGCATAGACCTTCACCCTGTCCGGTAAGCCGGCCTGTAACGATTCCCAGGAATCTTGACCCGGCTTCCGACGAAACAGCCCGCCTTCCTCCACGGTCACCGCGCCGGCGAAAATCGTACTTTCCATCCTAATCTCCTTTAACTCATGGCCGCGCGATTGTGACCGCGCCAGGTCCGCGTCAGATCGAGCACCCGCTCGACATCGTCGCTGTTGTTGTAGAAATGCAGCGAGAAGCGGAGGATGCCGCGCCGGATCGATAGCTGGACGTCGTTCTCCGCCAGATGATCGTGCAGCGAACTCATCGCCGGGTCGTCCGTCGTATCGTGCTGCCCTTCGCCGATGCTGCCGACCGGAATGATCGAGCCCAGATGCGGTCCCGGCTCGCCGCCGCAAACCGGCATGCCCAACTCGATCATGCCCCGCGCGAAGTCATGCGCCAGCCCCACCGTGTAATCCTCGATCGCCTGCGGGCCCAGCTCATGCATCATGCCGATGGACGCTTCGGCGGCGGCCACGCCGACATAGTTGTAGTTGCCGAGATCGAACCGGCGCGCCGCCGGCATCAGCGCATAATCGTCATCGCCGAGAGACGCCTCATGCGCGCCCGAGCCGCCGAGATCGACACCGAAACGCGCCAAATAAACCGGCGTCAGCCGTTCCGCCCAATCGGTCCGGCAATACAGGAACCCCATGCCGTAGAGACCGAGCAGCCCTTTTTGCGTCGAAACCGACATGGCGTCGATGTTGAGCGCCTCGACATCGGTGTTCAGGATGCCGACGGACTGCACGCCGTCGACCAGAAACAGGATATCCCGTTCCCGGCAGACGGCGCCGATCGGCGCGATATCGGTGCGAAAGCCGGGCGCAAAGGTCACGCTGGACGCGGTCACCATGCGCGTGTTTTCGTCGATCTGTTCCAGAATTTCGTCGGTCGGAATGGCGCCGTCGCGCGGCGAGACGGACCGCACCTCCACACCCAGCCGGCGATTGAGATGACGCCAGGGATAGACATTGTTCGGATGTTCCAGGTCCTGGCACAGCACCACATTGTCGCCACGCTTCCAGGGATAAGCGGCGATGATTGCGTTCAGCCCCTCCGAAACGTTCTTCACCAGTGAAATTTCGTCCGTTTTGGCGTTGATAAGCTTGGCGTAACCCTCACGCGCGTTTTCGATCAGATCGAACATCGCGGCCTTGTCGGTCGCACCGGACTGCATGTTGGCCATCATCGCGTCGACGGCGTCGCGCGAGCGCTGCGGCGTCAGACCGCGCGCCGAGACGTTCATGTAGGTCAGCCCTTCCGTTCCGGGAAATTCCGCACGGGCGGCCTCGATCGACGACGTATCCGACATGTCTTGTCTCCTTTTCCTGTTGCCTACCAGTTCGGCGGCACCCAATCCGTATCCTGATCCAGTGGAAATACCGGGCGCGGCAGGTCCGTCCAATCAAACCGCGAGAGGACGGGCGAGGTAAAGCCCTCCGTGTCCGCCTCCACAACCTGTTCGGGCGGGAACCAAGGCTCGAAGCCGGTGCGGAAGTGTCCCCGTGACTTGACGCAAACCGTCCGCGCCATGGCGATATCCAGGCCGAGATGCTCGAAGAACATCGGATCGGCTGTCTGGTAGCGGTTCGAAATGACGACGACGGTGATCCCGCCGGGCCCGCCGATTTCGAGCGCGCAGGACGGCGCCGTGTTGATCTGCATGCCGGCATAGAGGCCCAGCCGTCCGACAAACGGCTCGGTTGAGACAGCGCATACACGCACTTCCGCTTCGAAACGCTGCGAGAAACGGGTCGCGGGATCGCGGTTGAAGACAGCGAGAAACTCCGCCCCGACACCGCGCTCAAGCGCTTCGGCCGCGAGCGCCGGATCGTGAAACGAGCCGTAGAGGACACCTTGTGCCTTGGCAGCGACCAGCGCAGACAATAGTTCCACCGTATCGCCGCCGCCGCCACCGCCGGGATTGTCCCCGGAATCGGCGTAGATGACCGCCGGGAGCCCCGGCTCAACGCTGCGCTGTAAGGAATCCGCGACCGCCTCCGCGACGGGCATCAGCGGTTTCTGGAAACGTTCACGGTCTGCCCAGGCCCGCTCGGCAATGTCGCGCGCCAAACGCTGCGCCGGTTCCAGCGCGGCGCGGCCGGTCACGACGACGGCCATGCCGGCACGCGGCGCATCGGAAAAGACGAAACCGCCGAGCACCGACACGTTCAGGATGGCGCCCCCGAGTTCCCGTTTGCGGCGTTGTCCATAATCGATCAAATCGGCATATGGCCCTTCGCGCGTCAGCAAGGTCGTGGTCGGCGGCGCAATTGGGAGCTTTACAAAGGCCGACTGCGGTTTGAGCGCACCGCCAATCATCCCGCGCACCACATGTGCGGCCTCCTCACCTCGCTCGAACATGTCGACATGCGGGTTGGTCTGATAGGCGATCAGGACATCCGCCGCTTCGGCCATGCGCGCCGAAACATTGGCGTGCAGGTCCAGGGTCACGACGAGGGGCACGTCCGGACCGACGGCCTCGCGCAGACGCTGCAGCAAATCGCCGTCCGGATCCTGGCTGTCCGTCGTCAGCATGGCGCCGTGATTGGCGACGAAGACCGCATCGATGTCACTCAATCCTGCAATGATCTTATCGACCGTCCGATCGAAGAACGCCTGATCCGCCGGCCCCCAGGGATGGCAGTGTGTATAGACCAGTGGCACGGGCGTCCAAGGCCCGGTGACATCCATGGTCGTGACGAAACCGGCGACATCGGCGATGCAGCGTGGCGCGGCGCTTCGTGCGTCGGCCAAGATGGCCTCGCCCTCCAGATAGCAGAGCTTATGGAAATCGGCTTCCGTCGCCGGCGGCGAAAATGCGTTGCTTTCCAGATCGATGCCGCAAATCGCGATTCGGGGAGCGTTCGCCATGATCAGTAGTCTGTCCTGAAGCCTTGGAACGGCGTTTCGATACGCTGCAGATCTTGGATCAGATCCGGCGTCAGGCCCGGTTCCGCATCGGGCGCGGCAATGGCGCTCACCATGTCGCTCACACCGCCGAACCGTTTCTCGATCGCGGCGGCGATTTTGTCATGCGTGCCGACCGCGGCAAACAGATGGACCACGTCGTCCGACACTTCCGCGCCGATCTTGTCCCACTCTCCCTTACGCACCATCGCGTTCAGCTTCTCGCCCAGATCGATCAGATCATGTTGCTCGAACACCGGCCAATAGAGGCGGGTCGAGCCGTAGAAGGCGACACGGTAACGCACATATTCGAAGATCTTCTGAACCGTTTCCTCGTCCGGGCCCGTCGCAATGAAGCCGCCGCCGAACACCTCGAAGTTCTCGCGCGGCACGCCGCCCTTTGCGCGGCCTTCCGCGAGCCGTTTCAGGACCACTTCCTCCATGTATTTGCGTGTGCAAAAGGGATGCAGCTGGACACCGTCGCAGGTCGATCCTGCGACCCGCAGCATTGCCGGCCCGACCGCGGCGATGGTCACGGGTACCATCGGCAAGTCGGTCTTGTCCGGCACGAAATAGGGCGGCATCAGCGTGAACTGATAGTGCTCGCCCTCATAGTTCAATTCCTCGCCAACCTCCCAGCAGCGCCAGATCGCCCGCAACGCCTCCACATATTCGCGCATCCGCGGCGCGGGCGGCGTCCAGGGCACGCTGAAGCGGCGCACATTGTGTCCCTTCACCTGACTGCCCAGGCCCAGCTTGAAGCGGCCGCCGGAGGCGAGATGCAGATCATGCGACATGTTCGCGGCCACCATCGGGCTGCGGTTGAAAGAAATCGCGATGCCGGTCATCAACTCGACCCGATCCGTTTCCATGGCCGCGATGGCGAGCGGCAGGAACG
The DNA here is from genome assembly GCA_028817685.1 of Rhodospirillaceae bacterium. Classification (GTDB taxonomy): domain Bacteria; phylum Pseudomonadota; class Alphaproteobacteria; order UBA8366. Next base: position 6,257 of record JAPPPC010000025.1, on the reverse strand, counting down.
GATCGTTCGAGTTCTCCATCGTGGCAATGCTGTCGAATCCGGCCGCTTCGGCAGCCTGCGCTGCAGGCGTGACATGATTGAGGTTGCGCTTCGGTAACGACGTCATCACCCGCATCGGTTCCCCCTTTTGTTTTTCGTAAACCGCTATTTATCGAGCGGGCCTCGCTGACTAGGCTAGCACTCTCTATCGAGCAGGAGAAAGCGATGACGACGATTCAATTCGGCCTGATGATCCGCGGCCAGTTCCCGCAAGAAGACGACATGCAGCAGCGGTTCGCGGAATGCATGGAAATGGTACGCCATGCGGACAAGCTCGGCTTTTCCTGTATCACCAAAGGATCGCACTATGCCGGCTATCCGCTGCAAGATATCCAGCAACTGCCGTTTCTCGCCCGCGCCATGGTCGAAGGGCCGAACCTCCGTCTGAATGCCGGGATCATTCTCTTGTCCCTGCACAAACCGCTCGATCTGGCCGAACAGCTCGCCTCGATAGACGTGATGTCCGGTGGGCGGCTGATTTTCGGCGCGGCACTGGGCTATCGCGAGGTGGAGTTCCTCGGCTTCGGCACGGCGCAAAGGGAACGGGTGCAGCGTTTCGAGGAAAACCTCGTCGCGATCAAGCGACTGTGGTCCGAAAACGATGTCGACATGGTCGGCTCGCATTTCGAGCTGAAAGGCGCGTCCACCTCGATCAAGCCGGTGCAGCAACCGCACCCGCCGGTCTGGATCGGCGCCAACGCCGACCCGGCGATCCGCCGCGCGGCGAAGGTCGGCGACTGCTGGTACGTCAATCCGCACAACCGGATTGGCACGATCCTGGAGCAGACCGAAATCTACAAGCGCGCCTTGGACGAATACGACCGTCCCTTCCCCGAGGAATTCCCGATCCGCCGTGAAGTTTTCGTCGCCCCGACGCGCGAGGAAGCGCTGCGGCTCTGCGCGCCCTATCTGGCCACGAAATACAAGGTCTATCACGAGTGGGGCCAGGACAAGGCGATGCCTGAAGGCGACAACGACCTGTCGCTCGAATTCGACGAGCTGGCACGCGACCGGTTCCTCATCGGCTCGCCGGACGAGGTCGCGGAGGAATGCGTGCGGCTGCATCGCGAGACCGGAGTCAACCACATCATCGCCAGCATGCAGTGGCCCGGAATGGACTACCGCATCACGAAAGACGCCATGCAGTTGCTGTCCGAGGAAGTCTTCCCGAAGGTCAACCAGGCCGTATGATGCCGGAAAATTTCGATCGGAGGACAGGACTATGGGCGTGATGAAGTACGGCATCGGTATGCGCACGCAGTATGCGGCGGGCACCGACATGGAAACCGCCTTCGAAGAACAGATGGAACAGGCGCGTCTGGCGGAGAAGCTGGGCTTCGAGTCTCTGATGAAAAGCTCCCATCTCGCCGGCCACCCGCTGCAAGAGTTCCAGCAACTCCCCTTCCTCGCCCGCGTCATGGTGGAGGCGCCAAGCCTGCGCCTGATCACCGGCGTCACACTTCTGTCCCTGCACAAGCCGCTCGATATGGCGGAGCAGCTTGCGACCATCGATGTGATGTCAGGCGGACGCCTGACGTTCGGTGCCGGTCTCGGCTACCGCGAGGTGGAATTCAAGGCGTTCGGGACGAACAGCAAGGAACGGGTGAAGCGTTTCGAAGAAAACCTGATCGCCATCAAACGACTGTGGACGGAAGACCGGGTCACAATGACCGGTTCGCATTTCGAGCTGGATGACGCCGCGCTGTCGCTAAAACCGTCGCAGCAGCCGATGCCGCCGGTCTGGATCGGTGCCAATGCGGACGCCGCGATCGTGCGGGCCGCGAGAATGGCCGATGCCTGGTTCGTCAATCCGCATCAAAAGCTGGAGACCATCGAGCGCCAGGCGGAACTTTACAAACGGGCACTGGACGAGGCGGACAAGCCGTTCCCCGACGATCTGCCGGGGTGCCGCGAGGTGTTCGTCGCCAATTCCCGCGAAGAGGCCATAGAGGCCGCGAAGCCGTTCCTGGCGGCGAAATACAAGGTCTACCATCAATGGGGCCAAGACGAGGATATGCCGGACGACGACAATGACCTGTCGCTCGATTATGACGAACTTCTGGAGGACCGCTTCATGCTGGGCTCACCGGAAGAAATCGCCGAACAGGTCATCGCCCACAACAAGCGCGTCGGCATCAACCACCTGATCCTCAACTTCCACTGGGTCGGCATGCCGCAGGCGCTGTGCCTGGAGTCGATGACGCGGTTTGCGGAGGAAGTACGCCCGCTGGTGGATCAGGGGCTTTGACGAATAACGAAGATGCACAGAACGATTCCAATGGATTAACCGTGTCACCCCGGACAAGCAGCGAAGCTGCGCAGAGCCGGGGTCCATGCATGTGCAGGGCGCGGGTTCGCCTTGGATCCCGGATCTGCGGCGCTATGCGCCTTGTCCGGGATGACACGCCGAGGGTCTTTAGTGGTCTCGCCTAGCTTAGGCTGGCGAGCGGAGAGAATATAGGAACGGAAGGGGAAGATCATGGATTACGGACTGCTGATCCGCAGCCAGTACAAAGCGGGCGACGATATGGTCGCCGCGTTCGAGGACTGCATGGCCCAGGCGCGGCTGGCCGAAAAGTTGGGGTTCGCCAGCCTGTTGAAAGGCTCACACTATGCCGGCGCGCCGCTGCAGGAATTGCAGCAAATTCCCTTTCTTTCGCGCGTGATGACGGAATGTCCGAGCCTGCGGCTGATCACCGGCATCGTGCTGCTGTCGCTGCACAAGCCGCTCGATATCGCCGAGCAGCTCGCCACCATCGACGTCATGTCGAACGGCAAGCTCACCTTCGGCGCGGGCCTCGGCTATCGCGAGGTCGAGTTCCAGGGCTTCGGCACCACGCAGAAGGATCGGGTCGCGCGGTTCGAAGAAAATCTCGAAGCCATCGTGAAGCTGTGGACGGAAGACGATGTCACGATGCAGGGGTCGCACTTCAATCTCGACAAGGTCACCCTGTCCTGTAAACCGGTGCAGAAGCCGCGCCCGCCGATCTGGATCGGCGCCAATGCGGACGCCGCGGTGCGCCGCGCCGCGCTGATGTCCGATACCTGGTTTATCAACCCGCATCAGCGCATGGAGACCATCGAGCGGCAAATGGAGATCTACAAGCGCGGTCTGGACGAAGCCGGCAAGCCCTTTCCGGACGAACTGCCGTTGATGCGCGAACTGTTCGTGGCGCCCAGCCGCAAGGAAGCCGAAGAGCTGGCGCGCCCCTATCTGGAAGCCAAATACAAGGTCTATCACCAATGGGGTCAGGACAAGGCGATGCCCGAGGGCGACGACAATCTGAACCTCGATTTCGACGATCTCGCCCGCGACCGCTTCCTGTTCGGCTCCCCCGACGAGGTGACGGAGCAGATTGTCAAATTCAACAAGACCTTGGGCGCCAACCACTTCATTCTCGGCATCCACTGGGTCAGTATGCCGAACAATCTCGTCCTCGACATGATGAACATCATGGCCGAAGAGGTCTTCCCGCAGGTGGAACAGGCGCTGTAGCGCCCTCGCATGGCGGTCTACGGCACACTGGGCGGAGACGATAGCAATCACGCGTTCGTTCTCCGCCGGTACCTCGCTAACAACGGTCTCGGCGATGCCGGCATCCGTTACTACGACGACTTTTTGTCGCCTTCGACGATCTCATCGATGGCAAAATCGATCACGTGCTGCAGGTATCCGTGCATCCGCAGCATGCTGACTGCGTCGCCCACTATGTGAACCGCGCCTTCATCATTGACACCTTCATCGCGGCGTCGAAACCGCTCGCAATCCTGACACGCGAAGCGGTGAAGGTTCCGCGGTCTATCGCCCTTCAGCCGGCGACCCGTCACTACGCCGATTTAAGTGTTTGGACGGAGCAAATCGACGAAATCTCGACCAGTACCGTTGCCGAAGGCCTGTTGGCGGGTCGGTTCGATTCCGGCCTGACCGCCCTGGACCTGGTTGAAAAACATCCGGGACGGCTGCGCGTCGAGGCAGAGATCGGGGCCATCGAGGATGTCTGGGTGCTCTTCGGCCGAGACGACGCAAACCGGCGAAACCTCCTGCCCTAAGCCGTTTGCAGCGCCGCTGTAGGCTAAACCCGACTTTCCGTGCCCGCCTGCACTGGACGATCCGCCGAAGTTCATCGGTTCATTTCGCTTGATAATACTCAAAACGAGTATTAATTAATGATCAACACGAGCATTACTCGTTCAAGATCACTTTTTCAGGAATACCCCGATGCAACCAATACGCACCTACACGCCCGAAATCGCCGCCG
>JAPPPC010000025.1:0-1949 GCA_028817685.1 Rhodospirillaceae bacterium | reverse complement strand
CCTTCGCCCCGCCCATCGCCTCGCTCAACCACCTGAAGAACGACCCAGATGCGATCATCCTCGGCCACCACTACATGACGCCGGAGATCTACCATTGTGTCGCCGATTTCGTCGGGGACTCGCTTGCCCTCGCCCGCAAGGGCGACGATGTCGAGGCATCGGTCATCGTGATGGCCGGCGTCCATTTCATGGCGGAGACCGCGAAACTGCTCAACCCGGAGAAGATCGTCCTGATGCCGGATATGAAGGCCGGTTGCTCGCTGGCGGAATCGATCACCGGCGCGGATGTACGGCGCCTGCGCGCCCAGCATCCCGGCGCGCCGGTCGTCACCTACGTCAACACCTCAGCCGAAGTGAAAGCCGAATCCGATATCTGCTGCACTTCCGGCAATGCGGTTCAGGTGGTGGAATCGCTTGGCGCCGACAAGGTGATCTTCCTGCCCGACGAGTATCTCGCCCTGCATGTCGCGAGCCAGACAGAAGTGGAAATCGTGACCTGGCAGACCGGCCATTGCGAGGTCCATGAGCGTTTCACTGGTGAGGAGGTCAACGCCTACCGCCGCGACGTCGAAGGACTCACCGTCCTGGCCCACCCCGCGTGCCCGCCCAACGTCCTCGAGGCCGCGGATTTCGTCGGCTCGACCGCGGGCATGGCGGGCTACGTCAAAGATGTGCAGCCGCAGAAGGTCCTGATGATGACCGAATGCTCTATGAGCGACAATGTCGCGGCGGAGAATCCGGATGTCGAATTCGTGCGCCCCTGCAACCTCTGTCCGCATATGAAGCGGATCACGCTGGACAACATCATGACAGCGCTGGAAACGCTTGAGCCGCAGGTCGAGATCGATCCGGAAATCGCGGCCCGGGCACGCATCGCGGTGGAGCGGATGGTGGCAGTCGGCTGACCTAAAGCTGGAAGAAGACCGTCTCCCCCTCCCCCTGGAGGATGACATCGAATTCGTACCGGCCCTCGCCAGCCGCGCGCGCCACCAATGTCGACCGTTGTCCATCATCTTCGATGCCGGACAGGACCGGGTCATCCGCGTTCGCATCGTCGTCCGGAAAATAGAGCCGCGTATTGACCTGCTTCAGCAATCCGCCGGAGTGCAGCGACATGCTCATATGGGGCGCTTGCCAGCTGTTGCCCTTGCCCGGCACCGGCCCCGGCAGGACGGTCGTGAAAGTGTAATAGCCGTCATTGTCGGTCAGGGTTCGGCCGAATCCGGCGAAATTCGGATCGCGGTCCGGACCGTACCGTCCATCGGCATCCGCCTGCCACACTTCGACCAGCGCGCAGGCACAGGGGGCGCCGTCGCCGTCGATGACCCGCCCTTTGATCTCCACAACCTCGCCGGCGGCCTGCGGGCCGCCCTTGGAGCGCCTTGTGAGGTCGTTATCCGCGCCGCCGAGCAGCGCGAAATTGTAGAATGGTCCGATCGTCTGCGAAGCCGTCCGTGCGAGGCTCATGGCGTTCCCTTCCCTTCAAAACTTCCGTGCCGTCCGGCGCCTTCGGCGAATCGCGCCGCGCCGGACTGCGCTTCCTGTTCTTTTGCGGCCTGGGCCAGCCGCGCTTCCTCCAAAACAGCATCGTCCAGCGGCAAGCCGAGCTGCACATACGCCGATTGCCGGTCGGAACGCATCGCAATCTGCGGGAATTCGGCAACCCGCAGCGCCAATTTTTCCGCCTCGGCCCGCGCCTGCCCCTTGGGCACGACGTAGTTCGCGAGCCCCATCTGCAACGCCTCCTCCGCGCCGATGGCCCGGCCCGTCAGCAGCATGTCGAGCGCCTTGCTCATCCCGACCAAACGGGGCAAGCGCACCGTCGTCCCATCGCTCATCGGAACGCCCCAGCGCCGCGAAAACACGCCGAATACGGCGGTCTCGTCCGCGACCCGCAGGTCGCAAAATAACGAAACCCCAAGTCCCCCGGCGCAGGCATGCCCTTCCAC
>JAPPPC010000818.1 GCA_028817685.1 Rhodospirillaceae bacterium | reverse complement strand
AGCGCCAAGAGGCTCGTCCAGCGGTGTGATGTCTATCATCTCGGTATCTCTGACCTGGTAGGCATAAAGCGTACGACACAGGCCATTGGCGCGGCAATTGCGGGACGGGCACGAAGTCTGGCAAGGTGCGGGTGGAATGGCTATGAAGTGCGAAGATACCGGTCGCCGGCAAGGGATCTGATGTGGCCTATGATCTGAAAAACCTGAACATCCTGCTCGTCGAAGACGACCCGTCGATGCGGCTTTTGCTGCGCGACATGCTGAGCGCGTTCGGTGTCGAAAAGATCGTGACGGTCAGCGATGGCACGAAGGCATTTTCGGAGCTGCGCCAGTTTCCGGCCGATATCGTGATCACCGATTGGGTCATGGAGCCGCTCGACGGGCTGGAGTTCACCCGCATGGTCCGCAATCAGCCGGACAGCCCGAACCCCTTCGTGCCGATCATCATGCTGACCAGTCAAGGCGCCTTCGATAGGGTGCAGGAAGCCCGCGACAACGGCGTTACGGAATTTCTGGTCAAGCCGGTTACGGCACAGGCCCTGTATACGCGGATTGCCAATGTGATCCAGAAACCGCGCCAATTCGTGCGGGCGTCGGAATATTTCGGTCCGGATCGCCGTCGCACCATAAAGGATTTTCGCGGCGAGGAACGGCGCGCCGAGACAGAGGATGACGAGAACGAGGGCTGCTGACGGCGCCTATTCGCCCGCGTAAATGTACCCTTTGTCGCCGCCATCATCGATCAGCCTGATGGAACAGTTGCGCGGGGTCGGTTCTTCCTCGAACCACTCCGGCGTCAAATGCAGCCACTGCATGACGAAGGCGCGCAGGGTGACGCCATGGCAAATCACGATGATGTTCTTGTACTGATAGCGCTCCGCGTCGCGCAGAAACGTGCCGAATGTCTCACGGACGCGCACCGCGACGTCGAAGCGGCTCTCACCGAGCGGGACGCGGGCCCAGAACTTCCCTTCGTGATCGACGCATTTCTTGTAATGGGCGTATTCATTTGGAAAGCGCACCGGCAGCTCTTCGTCCGGTACGCCGTCGAACAGTCCGAATTGCTGTTCGCATAGATTGATATGCTCTCGGCGGTCGAGGTCGATGGCCGCGCCGATGCCCGCTTCGACCCCGTCGGCCGTCTCTCGGGTCCGCCGGTAGGGGCTGGTCCAGAGCCGTACGGCCGAAAAGTCATCGTCGCGTGGCAAGCTCTTAAAGTGGTCGCGCAGAAATTCGCCGGCGCGCAACGCCTGTTCCTGGCCCCGGTCCGACAGCGGGATCACGTGATCCGACATTTCCGCATATATCCGCGCATCCACGTTGGAAATGGATTCGCCGTGCCGTACCAGAAAGATTCGCATCGTGCCGCACTCCGGAGGGGTTGAATACCGGTAGAAGGTAAAGCGCTGTCTCCCGACTGGCGAGCATTCTTCTATCCGCCTCGATTTCCCGCTTCAACGGTCCGGTCCGGACCGTTACCGTGCGTTCGAAACTTCGCAAGGACGAAATCATGGCGGTTGAACGGTTGGAGATCACGCGGCGCGAGCCCTACCAAGACGGCAAGGCTTTTGCCGACGGCCGCACCTATGAGCGGATCGAAGGGATCGCGCATTATGCCGTCGACCCCGATCATGCGGCGAACCGGGCGATAACTGATTTGGCGCTGGCGGACAGGTCGGACGGGTTGGTGCGGTTTTCGGGCGACGTGACCGTCCTGGTGCCGTCCGACGGGGGCAACCGGGCCATGCTGTTCGAGATTCCGAACCGGGGCAACCGCGTGATGACCCGCATGTTCAATCAGGCCCTGTTCGACCTGATGCCGACCGATGAAATTAGTCCGGGTGACGGCTTTCTGATGGATCGGGGCTGGACGCTGGCCTGGGTCGGCTGGCAATGGGACGTGCCGAAGCCGGGCCCGCGTATGGGGCTGTCTGCCCCGTTTCTGCCGGCCGGCGCGGCAAGCGGGCAAATGCAGTTACGGGTCCAACCGGACAACGATCAAGCGGACATTTCGCTCACCGACCATCATGTCGGCTCGATCGGCAACCACCGGCTGATACCGACCGGCGATGTCGACGATCCGGCGGCGCGGTTGCTGGTGCGCGACCATATCTATGGCGATGCGCGGGAAATTCCGCGCCAGCAATGGCGTTTCGCGCGTGACGAGAACGGCGCGCCGGTAACCGATGCGGAGCATATCTGGCTCGATGGTGGGTTCAAGGCGGGCCAAGTCTATGACGTGCTGTACACGCCGCGCGATTGTCCGGTGACCGGGGCCGGGCTGATCGCCGCGCGCGACCTGGCATCCTTCTTGCGCCGCGGTGGCGACTCGCCGCTGGGCCAGACGATCGACCATGCGGTCGCGGAGGGTATCTCACAATGCGGCCGCTTCCTGCGGACTTTCCTGGATCTTGGCTTGAACACGGACGAATCCGGCGCCGCTGTGTTCGACGGCATGCTGGTTCATATCGCCGGCGGCCGGCGCGGCGAGTTCAATCTGCGGTACGGCCAGCCTTCGGTGCAGCCGACACCGAGTGCCGGGCACCGGTTTCCCTTCGCCGACGAACCGCAAACCGATCCGCGCACCGGACAAACGGCGGGCTTGTTGGACCGGCAGAAGGCGGCGGGAAACTTGCCGAAGATCTTCTACACCGATACGGCGGCGGAATATTGGCGCGGCGATGCCTCGCTGTCCCATCTTTCCGTCGTGGACGGTTCGGATGTGGAGCCGCCGGACAATGCGCGGCGCTACCTCTTCGCCGGCACACAGCACGGGGCCGGGGTGCTGCCGCTCGCCGATATCAGCCCATTCGGCAGCCATGGCAGCAACTATTTCAACCTGGTCGATTACCGGCCGCTCTACCGCGCCGCGATTACCAATTTGCTGGCCTGGGTCGCGGAGGATGCCGAGCCGCCGGCCAGCGTGTTCCCGCGAAAGGCCGGACGCCCCGCCGCGGCGCGCGCGGCGGTCGCATCGGA
>JAPPPC010000774.1:9128-12309 GCA_028817685.1 Rhodospirillaceae bacterium | reverse complement strand
CCTCTGAACTGACATTCAGCCACGTCGCTGCCGAAGCGGTGTTGGGAGACGTCGATGACGGTCTGAGCCTCATGGAGACGGTGGTGCAGCACGGTATCGCTGCAATCTCGGCGGAAGCGGTCGGATGCATGGACGTCCTGCTGGACACGACCAACGAATATCTCAAGACGCGCGAGCAGTTCGGCCAGCCGATCGGCAAGTTCCAGGTGCTGCAGCACCGCATGGCCGACATGTTCATCAAATGCGAAGAAGCGCGCTCTATGTGCTACCTGGCTACCATGCGACTCGACGAGACGGACGCATTGGAGCGAGCCAAGACGAGTGCGGCGACGAAAGTGCAAGTCGGCGAAAGCGCGCGGTTCGTTGGCCAGCAGTCGGTTCAATTACATGGCGGCATGGGCATGACCGACGAGCTGAGCGTCGGCCATTATTTCAAGCGGTTGACCATGATCGATACGATGTTTGGCGACCACAACTATCATTTGAAGCGGTATTCCGACATGTAGGGACTGCCGGTATCTGACTGGGGAGTGCAGGGGAGGACAATCATGGCTTACGACGTCATTTCCGCGGACGGTCACATCGATCTGATTTGGCTGCCGCCCGATCTTTTTACCTCGCAAGCCTCAGGGCAGATGAAAGACCGCATGCCCTTCGTCGTGGATGGCGAGAAGGGCCCGAAATGGATCAGCAAGAATGGCGGTGAGTTCGGTCTGATGAACGGGATGGGGTCTGCCGGTCGGGAATATGTGCCCGGTCAGATCGCCCGCTCGGACCGTATGGCGGAGACCGGCCTCTACGACGATGGCAAGAAGGGCATCCGCCGGCTGACGGACCCGGAGTTGCGGATCAAGGACCAGGACCGTGATGGTGTTCGCGGCGAAGTCCTGTACGGCATTCTCGGCGCCAGCCAGCGCTTGAACGATCCGGAAGCCGCTGCGGAAATGATGACCATCTACAATGACTGGCTGGCCGATTTCTGCGATGCGGCGCCGCACCGCTTTGCCGGCATTGCCCCGCTTCCAAACAAGAATGTGCCTGCCGCCGTCGCCGAGATCGAGCGGGTTGCGAAACGCGGCGCGGTGAAGGGGATCGAGATCGCCAACAGCCACGACATGCTGCCGCTCTATCATCCCGATTGGGACCCGCTCTGGGCCGCGGCCAACGAGGCCAAGCTTCCGGTGCATGTCCATACGATCGGAACGCCAAAGATCGACACCACGGGCTTCGCGCCGCTTCAGCAACGCCAGGCCTTCGCTGTGCAGCTCACCGGTTTCCAGATGGGTATGTCGCGTGTGCTGATGGAGGTGATCTATGGCGGCATCCTGGAGAAATACACCGATGTGAAGCTGGTCATCGGTGAGAGCGGCATTGGCTGGATTCCCTATGTCCTAGAACACATGGATCTGGAGTGGGAGGAACAGTTCAAGGATCTGACGCTCACGATGAAGCCGTCGGAGTATTGGCATCGTCAATGCCGCGCGACCTATCAGTCGGACAATGTCGGGTTGAAGCTGATCGACGAGTTGGGCGAAGACAATGTCATTGTTATGTGGGGGTCGGAGTTACCGCATCTTGTTGGTGTTTGGCCGGATTTGCAGGTATTCGTGGATCGTGAGGTTGGCTATCTGCCGGAGACGACGCGCCGCAAGGTGATCTGCGAGAACGCGGCAAAGCTTTACGGATTCCCGCTGCAGTAAGCGGCACGGCAATATGCAGCTTACCGATAGCTGGATTACCGCCCATTACCTGGATGGGATGGGCGCTGCGGAAAAGACCAACGGCCACATCCTGCCGAAGGATATGGTGAACGACCGCTGCGTCTGGGTTCAACTCGACATGAACGAGTTCGCCGCCCAACTCTGGCTGCGCGAAGAGAGCCGTTTACCGGACGTGGTCGTCGATGCGTTGCTGGCGGATGAGTCGCGGCCACGCTGTATGGCAGTCGATGATGGTGTCCTACTGAACCTGCGGGGCGTCAATATGAACCCCGGGGCCGACCCGGCGGATATGGTGTCGATCCAGATCTGGGGCGAGCGGCAATTGATCGTCAGCACGCAGCGACAGCGGCTGCGTGCGGTCAACGATGTCGAGAAGCACCTGCACGACGGTACGGGGCCGAAGGATGTCGGGGAGTTGCTGGCAGATCTCTCGAACAGTTTGAGCGAGCGGATGAGCCACGTCGTGCAGAACATCAACGATCAAGTGGATCAGCTTGAAGAAGATCTCGTTGACGAAAGCGCACGGGAAAACCGTAACGAGCTGAAACTATTACGCCGCGAAGTTATTCGGTTGCGCCGTTACATCGCGCCGCAGCGTGAAGCGATGGCGGCCCTTGCCGGTGAAAATATCAGTTGGGTCCCGCCGCTGGAGAAACAGCAGATACGGTCCAGCGCGGATCGCCTGACCCTGTTCGTTGAAGAAATCGATCTGGTTCGCGAACGCGCCTCGATCATCCAAGACGAACTGTCGAGCGATCAGGCGGCGCGCATGAACAAGAACATGTACGTGCTGGCGATCATATCCGGCATCTTCCTGCCGCTGACCCTGATCACCGGCCTGCTGGGCATAAACGTCGCAGGTATCCCCGGAGCGGATTCGCCTTGGGCCTTCGGTCTTGTCACCTTCGTACTGATCCTGTGCGGTGTCGGTGAACTGTTCCTGTTAAGGCGTCTGCACTGGTTCTGATCAGCGCGATCAGTCGAGGCTGTACACCCGGGCCGCGGTGTCGTGGAACAGTGCCGCCTTCTCGTCGGCGGAATATCCGGACGCCAGGCGCTTGAAGGAATTCCACAGCACGTTGTAACTGCAGGACTGCTTGTCGACCGGGAAGTTCGACTCGAACATGCAGCGGTTCACCCCGAACTGTTCGATCATGTGCGCGTACCATTTTTCGGTCGCTTCGTGCAGTTCCTGGCTGGTCGGCGGCTTCGGGTTTTCGTGCCAGAAGAAGCCGTTGATATCCATATTGATGCCGCCGATCTTGGCCATCACGTTCTTGCAACTCGCCAATTCGGCGACGTCAGCCTTCCATTGATCGAAACAGTCGTCCCGCTTGCCGCGGTAGGAATCGACGCCGAGCGGACCGCCGAGATGATCGAGGATGATGGTTACGCCGGGAAAGGCGCGGGCCAGATCGGTCACTTCCGGAATTTGGTGGTGATAGACCCAGGCCTCGAAG
>JAPPPC010000774.1:0-9118 GCA_028817685.1 Rhodospirillaceae bacterium | reverse complement strand
CAAGGAGACCAGGTGTCGCGTTGGCGCGGGAGTTGCGCACATTGGGGTCCGGGTCCCAGGTCGCGCTGCGCCGGATGCCGCGGAAACGCCCGCCGCCGGCCGCGATCTGCGCGTCGAGCGTCTCACCGGCGGCCGCACCCATCATCAGGTCGGCCGAGCCGACGATCCCAGCGGCGACCTTGGTCGGGCCGTACAGGCCGGAGGCGCTCATCGCGGCGATACCGTTGACGAACTCGATCTCGCCGATGAAACGCAGCGCTTCCGGTCCGTCCTGCCGGTACATGGCGCGGCACTCGATGAAGACGGTGGAGACGATGTTGTGGCCGCTGCCCAGATCGTCCTGGAACTCGTCCATCAGATAGCGCGGTTCGACTCGGTCGTGCCGGAATTCCCAGAGATGGTGGTGCGGATCGCAGATCGGCAGATCGGGCTCCAGCGTCTCTTCTTCGACGAGCGCAAGCCAGTCGTCATTCGTTCCCATGTCTTGTTCCCTTCTCGGTGTCGGCCCTAGCTCGGTTTCTCGCCGGCCAGGGTGATGCGGTGCAGCAAGCGGCGATAGCCGTGATAGTCGTTGATCGGCAGATGCTGTGTGATGCGGTTGTCCCAAAAGGCGAGCGTGCCGATCTCCCAACGCAGCTGGCAGGTGAATTCCGGACGGATCTGGTGTTTGAACAAATATTCGAGGATCGGTGTGCTTTCCGCTTCCGTCATGCCCTTGAAATGGGTCGTATGGCCGAAATTGACATAGAGGCTTTTTTTGCCCGTCGCCGGGTGGGTGCGGATTACCGGATGCTCGGCGGTTGTCGCCAATCCACTGTCGTTTTTGGCGGCATCTTTGCGGCGGTCGGCACGGGTTGCGGCGGCGCTGCCTTTCTTCGAGCTGTTGATCGCGATCAGCCCATCCAACGTCCCCTTCATGCCATCGGAAAGCGTTTCGTAGGCCATCATCATGTTCGACCAGATCGTGTCGCCGCCTTGCGGTGGCAATTCCTTGGCCAGCAGCATCGAGCCCATCGGCGGCCGTTCGAGATAAGTCGTGTCGGAATGCCAAATGCCGCCGAAATTGACCCGCTCATCCTCCTTCTTCAGCACCGGCACGATGTCCGGATGATCGGGGAGACCCTGTACGAGAGGGTAGGGCAGTATGTCGCCGAAATGGCGGGCAAAAGCGAGATACTGATCGGACGTGATGTCCTGGTCGCGCAGCACGATGACGCCGAACTCGTGCAACGCATCGCGAACTTCGTCGAGCTGTTCCGGATCATGCTGCAGCGCGAGGTCTACATTTCCAAGCTCAGCCCCCAACGCGCCCGCCATGGGCGATACCGAAATTCGCTTGTACGGCATTCCTGTTCACTGCCTCCGGAATTTGGACACGGTCCGTTATTTTCTAGATAGTTGTGGGTTCACGCAAATCCGATTGTGCCGCCACCGCAGTTCGATCAGACGGATCGGTCACGGGATGCCATAACGAGGGGTGGATGACTGTCAGCGCCGTTGCCGAAGCCCCGAAAGCGGATCTCGAGCGCTATTTCGTGCTCGGGACGGTGACGCTTGCGACGATGATGTTCGCGATGGCGGTCACCAACTCCTACGTCGTTTTGCCGCAGATGCAGGGCTCTTTGTCGGCGACGCAGGATCAGATCGCCTGGTCCGTGACCTTCAATCTGGTCGCGATGGCGGTGCTGACCCCAACGTCCGGCTGGCTGGCCGATCGGTTCGGCCGCCGCGCCGTGATGCTGTGGTGCGTCACGGGATTTTCAGTCAGCACCTTGCTGTGCGGTACGGCGACGACATTGGAGGCGCTGGTCGCCTACCGCATTGCGCAGGGGGCGCTGGGGGCACCGATCACGCCGCTGTCCCAGGCGATCATCCTGAACGCCTTCCCGCGCCATCAGCACGCGGTGGCGACGGCGGTCTGGGGCATGGGCGTCGTCGTCGGACCGATCATCGGGCCCACCTTGGGGGGCTTCATCGCAGAGGCCTACAATTGGCGCTGGGTCTTCTTCATGATCCTGCCGGTCTGTGTCCTCTCCGTCCTCGGCATCTGGATTTTCATCACCGAGAGCCAGAGCGACCGCAACAACCGGCTCGACTGGACCGGATTTCTGGCGTTGGCATTGGCGATCGGATCGCTCCAACTGATGCTCGACCGCGGCGAGCGGCTCGACTGGTTCAACTCGCTCGAAATTATCGTCGAGGCCAGCCTGGCGGTAATCGGTTTCTACATCTTTGTCGTGCACAGCTTTACCAGCACCGACCCTTTCCTGCGTCCGCAACTGCTCCTGGACCGAAACTTCGCACTGGGGCTGGTCTTCGCGTTGGTTTTCGGGGCGCTCGCCTTCGTGCCGATGGTATTGCTGCCCACGCTGTTGCAGGATCTGCGTGGCTTTCCGGATTCGATCGTCGGGGTGGTGCTCGCCGCGCGGGGCGTCGGCAGCATGATCGGCACTGTCACCGTGGTTTGGATGAGCCGCTTCGATCCGCGTATCAGCCTCGCGATTGGATTCCTCAGCCAAGGCTTCAGCGGCTTGTTCATGGCGCAATTCGACCTGAATGTGTCCATCTGGGACGCCATGTGGACCAGCGCCCTACAGGGGATCGGCAACTCCTACCTCTGGGTGCCGCTGACCGTCTTGGCCTTCGCGACCCTGCCAGCCCGGCAGATGGGTGAGGGCACGGCCGTATTCCATTTGATCCGTAATCTGGGCAGCGCCCTGTTCATCTCGGTCTGCGTTGGCGTCGTCGTCCACTATACGGGTGTGAATTATTCGGTGATTTCCGAACATATCTCGGAATTCAACCAAGCCTTCCACCTGTCCAGCGTTGCCGGCGGCTGGAATATCGATACGCTGGACGGTGTCGCGCGGGCGGGACGCGAGGTTGAGCGGCAGGCGTCGATGATCGGATATATCAACGCGTTCTACCTGTTTTCTGCTGTCTCGTTTGCGATTGTACCCTTCATCTTTTTCCTCAAATTGCCGGGTGAAAAATAGCTGCTGCCGCGTGATTGACCCGACCGGTCGGATAGACCAGTTTAGCCGCGCCGAACACGTATTTCCGAAAACGCAGGCAGGGTTGCATGGTCGACAAACAGGTCGATACGGATGAGGGTGTGGACCTTCCGGAACTGCCGGAAGAAGCCGCGCGCAAGAGGGTTTCCGGTCCGGTCTATTGGCTGACGCTTCTCCTGGGCGGCTTCGGGATCCTGGTGGCGATCAACCAGACCTTCAGCATCAACGCTTTCGGTTACGTGTTGATCGACAACGCTTATTTCTACCTGCTGATCGCGATCTTCCTGTCACTCGCCTTCCTGATTTTTCCGGGCCGCAAGAAGGATGCGAACCACGTCCCAGCCTATGACTGGGTGCTCTTTGCCATAACGATGGTGACGTCGCTTTACCTCTCCTATCACGGCGAAGATATGATCGAACAAGGGTGGGACATTGTCGCACCGGAACTGCCGACCCTGGCGGCGGCTGTCATGTGTGCGCTGGCGATGGAAGGGGTCCGCCGCGCCGGCGGGATGGTCCTGTTCATCGTCTGCATGTTTTTCTTCACCTTCCCGCTCTGGACCGAGCATGCGCCAGGCTTCCTGTGGGGGGTTGGCAAGGATCCGGTCGAACTTGTCCGCACCTATGCGATGGGTTTCGAAAGCATCGTCGGCCTGCCGATGCGGGTCGCGGGCAACATCCTGATCGGGTTCTTGGTTTTCGGCTCCGCCCTGGTGGTAACCGGCGGTGGCGAGTTTTTCATGAATTTCGCTGCCGCGCTGCTGGGTAAAAGCCGCGGCGGTCCGGCCAAGGTGGCGATCCTGTCGAGCGGCTTTTTCGGCTCGCTCAGCGGCAGCGTGATTTCGAATGTCATCACCACGGGCCAGCTCACCATTCCGACCATGAAACGCGCGGGATATCCGCCGGTATACGCCGCGTCGGTCGAGGCTTGCGCGTCGACGGGCGGGACCTTGATGCCGCCGGTCATGGGCGCCGTCGCATTCCTGATGGCGGAGTTTTTGAATATCCCTTACGGCGAGATCGTTGTGGCGGCCGCCGTCCCGTCGATCCTGTTCTACCTGGCGCTGTTGCTGCAGGTCGATTGCTATGCCGCGGTCAACGGGCTGCGCGGGCAGCCGGCAGAGGAAATTCCGAGCGTTTGGGAGACCTTGAAGGATGGCTGGTTCTATATCTTCAGCCTCGTGCTCCTGGTCTACATGCTTGTCTTTATGCGTATTGAGCTATACGCGCCCTACTACACCACAATCGTCCTGATCGTTTCGGCGACTTTGTTCCGCAAGAAGGAAAAGCGTTTCAATTTCGCGAAGTTCAAGGAATTGATCATCGAGAGTTCGACGATCATCGCCAACATCGTCGCGATCCTGGCGGGTATCGGCGTGATCGTCGGGTCGTTGGCGTTCACCGGCGTTGGTGGCGCCTTCTCGCGCGAACTGATCGCCATCGCCGGCGACAATCTGTGGCTTTTGCTGGCGATGGGCGCGATTACAAGTTTTCTCCTCGGCATGGGGGTGACGGTCAGCGCCTGCTACATCTTCCTTGCCATCATCATGGGACCGGCGCTGATCAAGTTCGGCCTCGATCCGATCGCCAGCCACCTTTTCATCCTGTATTGGGGCATGATTTCCTACATCACGCCGCCTGTGGCGCTGGCAGCGGTGACCGCGGCTGTCATCGCGAAGTCCGACCAGTGGCAGACCGGTGTTACGGCGATGCGGTTGGGATCGATCAAGTTCATCCTGCCCTTCATCGTCGTTCTGACGCCGGCACTGATCATGCGGGGCGAAGCGTTCGACATCGTCTGGACGATCTCGACCTGTACACTGGCCGTCGTCGTTATGGCAGCCGGTTTCGAAGGGTATCTGTATTACGTCGGACGGATCGGCTGGCCGACACGGATTTTGCTGTTCCTCAGCGCAGCCGGATTCCTGTACCAGGATCATATCGCGCAACTGATCGGCCTCGTGGTGGCGATCATTGCCTATGCTGGGCAGTTCATTTTCCGAAGAAACGCGCCCGCCTAGATCGGCCACTCCGTGCGGATCGGATCGCTGCCGTCCCACATGTCGGCAGCCTCGGCGATGCGTTTGAACATAATGCCTTTCGGGCCGCTGGTTTCGGACAGTTCGACGACGGTACCGGGATGGGTCTCCGTATCGAAATAGGCGAAACGCCCGTCGAGGCCGACATGGCCGCGCTGTCCAAGCACCCAGCCGAACGACGATGCCTTTGCCACCGCGTCGTCGAAGTGATCGCTCCAATAGGCGATATGCTGTAATCCTTCGTTCCCTGCGGCCAGGAAGTCCCGGTACATGGACGGTGCATCGTTACGTTGTTCGATCAGTTCGATTTGCAGCGGGCCGGAATTCGCCAGCGCTATCGAAATTTCACAGTCCGACGGAACGCCCCGATACTCGAAGCCTTCGATCGGTGCCCGTTCGGCATAGAACCAGGGTCCAACGCCGAGCACGTCCGACCAATGTCTCATGGCCGCCTCGATGTCGCGCACGACATAGCCGTTTTGCGTGATCTTCCCGAAATGGCGGCTCATGGGGCGTTCCTTTGGGTCGTTAGTCGTAGGTAATGGCGCCTTTGGGAACCGTTGGGTTCATGATCGATAGGACGCGCAGTACCTCATGGATCCGATCCGCGATCTCTTCGTCGAGGTGCAAGTACCGCACGGCCAGTCCACGATTGCTGTTTTCCACAACCTCGGCCCAAGCTTCAAATTCGAACACGTCCTCGCTGGTAAGGGGCAGGTCGAACCGGAAGGCAAAGCGCTCGCCCACAGCAGGGGACTCTGGATAGTTTTCGAGCCGGAATCCGCTTTCGCTCCAATCCAAAACGGGATGCGCGGTATCTTCGATAAAGACATTGGCATCAGTGCTTTCGACGCGCTCGCCTCGACGATTACGCCAGCGGAAGATGTTGAAAATGTTGCTAAATTTCATTGCAACGTTCCAAATTCGTCTCTCTGTAACAACAGGTTGGTCGATAACATGGAGCCCAACCAATCATATTGCGGGTTGTGCGCGTGTCGACGGGTGTTAACCATATCAAGCGACTCGACATCAGAGGCTATACCACGTCCAACGGCACATATGGTGTGACGCCGGGCATAGCCATGCCCGCCGGCCGCCCGTTATCGGCCAAAGTGCCGAACCGGTCGTAGTAGAAATCCGGCAGAGGCCACCCCTCCGGCACTGCAAGCCAGAGCCGCAGGAGATGCCGTTTCAGTCCCGGCGCATCGAAATCAACATAGTCGGTGCGTGCGTGCAGCGTGGTGAGGTTGTTGACGAGTTGGATATCCCCGGGGATGAAATCCATGTCGAGCCGCAATGCCGGGTCGTTGGCGATGTCCTCGAAACAATCGAGAGCTTCCGATAGTGCCGGAGTCAATTCAGGAACGCCCGCATGACGCGGCGCGGAATCGATAAAGCGCCGGACGAAGGTTGTGGTCAGCTGACCTTGGTGCAAGCAGAACACGGGCGCGCGGTAATGCGGATCCTTCCCCGGCGGCACTTCGCCGCGCCGGTCGCGGTGGATGTCCGCGCACAGTTCGGCGACGAGGTCAGGTCGCCGTTCCAGCATCCGATTGTAGATCGCTGCCAGGCTGACAATACTGCTGTGGCCCCCGGACTTCGCAGTGCGCAAGCACAACAGGCCGACGACATCCGCGCCGACATCGGTATGAAACGGCAGCCGTGCCCGCGAACGGTATCCGCCGCGGCTATGCAAGTCGTTGAAATCGCCGCCGATATCTTTGACGTGACCCAGCAAATGACCTTCCGGATTCTGCGAGACTGGTTGACCGATATAACGGCCGATTCCCCAATAAGCCCGTGCCGCAACTTCACGCGACCACCGGTGCACTGGCAGTCCCCGCAGCAGCATGAAGCCGCGCCCCTCGATCAACTCATGGCGCACCAGATCGAAGACCCCGGTAAGCGACGGCAGCGGGAAGGCGTTGGGCGTGATATCCGCGATCGACATGTCCATGGTCGCGGCGACTGCGATTTCCAGCTCATCGATTTCCGCGTCCGTAAAGTGACGGATCCAGCCGCTGCTACTCGCAAGAGTATCGCCGTGCCAGCACATGCGGCCTTTCACCGGCGTTCTGTCGTTCTTTTCGGTCATGGGCATGGCCATCATCGGACCGGAAACCGTTGAAATTTTCTGGACAACACGAACGGGAATCCGCTCGGCGGCCAGACAAGCGATACAGCAAACAGGATAACAGACGTTTAACCGAAACCTATACCGCACCGGCAGCGTAAGGCTATTGTGTGTGCGATCCACGACAGGAGTTACAACACAAATGATTGATATTGCTGGCGACGCGGCCCGTGCGTTCGCCGTACTGGAAGCGGGCGGTATCGCCATCTTGCCGATGAATATCGGCTATTCCCTCACCGGCGGCTCTGAAGAAGCGCTGGAGAAGATTTTCACGACGAAGGGTCGGACGCAGGAAAAGCTCAACGCGATGATCGGGGATCTCGCGATCCATGACGAGGTTCATGTCCTCGATCAGCGCGGCCGGGATGTGGTTCGGGCGATCACGGTCGACTACGATCTGCCGCTCGGCACGATCGCGCCGTGCCGGCCCGATCATCCGTTGCTGGCGAAGATGACCCGCACCGCATATGAACGGAGCAGCAAGTCCGATACCGTCGCGATGTTGATGAATGCCGGTCCGTTCCACGCCGAAATTTCCCGCCTGAGCCTGGAACGCGTGCATCCGCTTTTCGGGTCCTCGGCGAACCGCACACTCACGGGGACCAAGTTCAAGGTCGAGGATATCGAGCCTGAACTACAGGAAATTGCCGATATCGTGATCGATCACGGTTTGCGCACCTACCATCTGTATAAGGCGTCATCGACCTTGCTGGATGTGGAGAACATGACGGTGGTGCGTTATGGCGCCTGTTTCGAACTCATCGCCGAGATCGTGGACCGATATTTCGGGGTGGAACTTCCGCCGCCGCCGCCCGGCTACCTCTTGGATTTAGTCGGCGACCGGCTCAAGCAGTAAGGCGCGCGCCGCGGTGCCATGCATTCGCGGCATGGAAGGTTCTTCAAATTTCGGTATCTCGCTTGCAGACAGGAGTGGATCGAGTGTGCGAAGATTCGACAATTTCAACCGTTCAGGGAGAGTAGGTCATGCCGAAATGGATCGATCACATCGTCGTCCGCGTCAACGATATCAACGCAGCGCTCAAGGATTACGAGGACAAGCTGGGTATGAAGGCCAGCAAAGGCCCTGACGAAGTACCCCATCTCGATATGACGCGCGCCATCCTGCCGCTCGGCGATGAAGGCCGTTTCATCGAGATTGCCGAGCCGCTGGGCGAGGGCGGGGCCATCGGCAATGCGCTGGAGAAATATGGCGAGGGCGTTCACTTGGTGGCGCTCGCCGTCGACGATCTGGCGGAAGCGAAGGAAGAGATGAAGGCGAACGGCGCACGCATCATCGAGGCCGGCACGCAGGTCTTCATCCATCCGCGCGACGGACACGGCGTGATGTATCAGCTGATCGAGCGCAAATAGCCTGCGTTTTGGGGCGCGGCAGTCGGTCGCCCAATCGGCGTCATGTCATGGCGTATAAGCCCATAGGGCCGCGAGGCAGCGATGTCGCGTAGCAGTGAGGCCCTATTCGCCCGCTACGGTTCGCTCTATCGCGGCCTAGTCACCTTCGCGGGTCTGGTCGCCTTCTTCACCACGGTGTTTTCCAGCACCATGGTGAATGTGGCGATACCGCACGTGATGGGCGCCTTTGGCGTTGGTCAGGACAAGGCGCAATACCTGTCGACCGCTTTCATCGCGACGACGGTCACCAGCCTGCTGCTCAACAATTGGTTCATCGCCAAGGTCGGTCAGCGCATGGCCTTCACCTTGGCGATGCTGTTGTTTTGTCTGGGTAGTTTCATCTGCGGATTTGGGCCGACCTTGGACACGATCATCCTGGGCCGGGTGATCCAGGGTTTCTCGGCGGGCATCATTCAGCCCATGATCATGGTCGTCCTGTTTCAGGTGTTTCCCCCGGAGCGGCGCGGCACGGCGATGGGGCTTTTCAGCATGGGGGTGGTGTTCGCGCTGGGGCTGGGGCC
>JAPPPC010000328.1 GCA_028817685.1 Rhodospirillaceae bacterium | reverse complement strand
CGGCCACCCAACTCAACGCCTCCCTCGACGGCCTGCAGCCGCTGCTGATCCAGGTCGGGTCGATCGAAACCCTGCTCGACGATTCGACCCGGCTCGAGGCGCTGGCGAAAAGCGCCGGGGGCAAAGCCGTATTGGAGGTCTGGGACGACATGCCCCATGTCTGGCACATGTTCGCGCCGAAACTGCCCGAAGCGGTTCAAGCGCTCGAAAGCGTCGGCGCCTTCGTCGAGAGCAGCCTCACTGGCTGAAACCGGTCAAAGCTTGGCTGCGAGAGCTCCAAACCTGTATCGCAGACCATCTCGAGGAGAACTGAAAGCCCGGCGCGTCGCACCGGTTAACGCTCCACAACCTGAAACAGATCGGCCAATTCTGCGCGCAGGGCCGGTTTAAGAATCTTTCCGGCGCCCGATTTAACCAGGGCATCCCGAACGACTATCGCCTTCGGACATTTGTATCCGGCCAGACGCGCCCGGCAATGTGCGATCAAGGTGGCCTCGTCTGCACCAGCCCCTTCGCACAAGGTGATAACGGCGGTAACCGCTTCACCCCAGCGCGGATGCGGCAGTCCGATCACTACATTTTCCAGCACATCCGGATGGTCGTGCAGGACGTTCTCGACCTCGGTCGAATAGACATTTTCACCGCCGCTGATGATCATGTCCTTGGCGCGGTCGAGGATGTAGAGAAACCCGTCCTCGTCCATGCGGCCCAGATCGCCGGTATCGAGCCAGCCGCCCGCAAACGCCTTCGCCGTTTCCTCCGGCCGTTTGTAGTAGCCGGACGTTACCGTATCGCTTCGTACCAGAATGCGGCCCACCGAATCGGTCGGCAGCGGCTGCCCGCCATCATCGGCAATCCGCATTTCGACTCCCGGCAAAGGCTGCCCGCAGGAGGTCAGGCGTTCCCCATCCGCTTCGCGCGCGGCGATCGGCCAAGGCTGTGCGGCGACCGTGCCTGCCGCTTCAGTGAGGCCATAGATGTGCTGCATCACCGGACCGAAGGTCTTGAGACATCGATTCAACAGATCGACCGGCATCGGTGCGGAGGAGTACAACACCCGTCGGATCGAGCGAACATCGAGCATCTCCGGCACCTCGAGGAGCATCACGATCATGGTCGGAACGAGCTGAAGCCCCGTCACCTTATACTGCGCGATCAGGCGCAATGCGGCAGTGGCGTCGAAACGCGGCATAAAAATGTGACGAGCACCGAGCGCGGTGAAGGCGAAACAGGCCCAACTATCAGCCTGGTGAAACATCGGTGCGGCATGCAACCAGACATCATCACGATTGAATCCGCCGAGCACGATCTTGTTGAAGGCGGACGCGGTGACGTTGCGATGGCTCAGCATCACACCTTTGGGACGGCCGGTCGTACCGCCGGTGTAGCAGATATGCGCGAGGGCCTGCGGATCTTCATCGAACGGCGGCAGCGCGCCCTCCGACGCGCCGATCAAGCTCTCCCAGGTCGGTCCGTTGCCCGTCACCCCTTCATGCGCACGCACCAGCTGATAGCCGCTTTCCGGAATAAGACCGTTTCCAGTATCGTCGTAAAGTACAGTCTGGCAGTCACTATCCCGCAGGATAAAGTCCGTTTCCGCTGGCGCGAGCCGGGTATTGACCGGCACCGCAACCAGTCCCGCTTGGGAGCAGGCAAAATACGCTTCAAAGAAAAACGCACTGTTCGCCGAACAGATCGCCACGTGGCGGCCGGGCACCAGGCCTAATCTCCGCAGACCAGCTGCCGCTCGCGCAATTCGGGCACCGACTTCACCATATGTCCGCGTTACGGTGCCGTCGACGACGGCGGTCCGGCGGGCCGAATAGCGGGCAGCATGTCGCATCAAATCATGCAAACGCATCGGGGTTTGTCTCGTCTCCGGTTTCGAATAGCCTGCCGCGATACCGCAGTCGCCGAGGAGCGCCCATGGCCATCGATTACGACACGCTGATGTCGCGTGAATTTCCCAAGGTCACTCATACCTACACCGAACGTGACAGCATATTCTATGCGCTCAGTATCGGCCTCGGCTTCGAACCGACGGACACACGACAAATCCAATATGTCTATGAGGATCGTCTGCAGGTTTTTCCGACAATGGCCGCGATCCTCGCCTATCCCGGCCTGTGGATCCGGGACGCGGATACCGGTCTCGACTGGGAACATGCGCTACACGCCGAACAAGGGATGGAATTCCTCAAACCGCTGCCGCGCGCTGCAACGATCGAGGCGCAGACTCGCGTGACCGGAATCGTCGACAAGGGCGAGGGACGAGGCGCGTTGATCTATACCGAGCGAACCGGAACCGACTCGGCGACGGGTGAAGCCTACTTCAAGGCCCAACACACTACCTTCGCCCGCCGAGACGGCGGCTACGGCGGGCCGAGCGACCCAATACGTCCGCCGCACACACTGCCCAACCGCCCCGCTGACCTGGTCTGCGACCTGCCGACGGTGTCGCAACAGGGCCTGTTGTACCGGCTGAACGGCGACCCCAACCCGCACAACGCGGACCCTGAAGCCGCCGCCGCGGCGGGGTTCGAACGCCCCATTCTGCACGGTCTCTGCACCTATGGTATCGCCGGGCACGCGATACTGCGTAGCTGCTGCGACTACGACCCGAACGGGATCAAGCGTCTGGATGTCCGCTTGTCGGCGCCGCTCTATCCTGGCGAAACGGTACGCACCGAAATCTGGCGCGATGACGCGACCGTCACCTTCCGCTGCCGCGCGGTCGAACGGGATGTCATCGTGCTGAACAACGGCAGGGCGGATTTGGCGAACAACTGACCGTCAGAAATGCGACGTTATAAGCTGCCCGGGTAGCCACAGCGCCAGCATCGGGAACAGCAGGACGATGATCAGCACCACCGTGTCGGAGATGCAGAACGGGAAGGAGCCCCGGATCACCTGCGTCACCGGCAGGCCCGTGACGCCGCTGACCGCGAACAGGTTCAAGCCGACCGGCGGGATGACGCTGCCGATTTCGATG
>JAPPPC010000693.1 GCA_028817685.1 Rhodospirillaceae bacterium | reverse complement strand
TTATTATTATTTTTTATTTCAACGTATTTATTTATTATTTACAAATATAAATAAATTTTTCTGCAAATAAACGCAAAAATACTGCGGCAAAACAGAAAAAGCGGCTGCACCGATTTGGCGCAACCGCTTTCTGAGAAACTTGTTTCAGTATGTTGATACTACTGAAACAATCCGGCCGGACCGGACTTACTGTTGGCGCAGCCTCGGGTCGAGAACATCGCGCACCGCGTCTCCGAACATATTGAACCCGAAGACGGTCAAGGCGATAGCGAAACCCGGGAAGAAGGCGACCCAGAAGGCACTCTCCACATATTCCTCGGCACCGCCCTGCAGCATCAGGCCCCAGGCCGGGACCGGTTCCTGAACCCCCATGCCCAGGTAAGACAGCGACGCCTCGGAAAGGATCGCACCGCCGATCGCACTAGTCATGATGATCAGATACGGCGCCATGACGTTCGGCAGCATGTGGCGAAGAATGATCCGTACATGATTGAAGCCCAGCGCCCGTGCCGCGTCGACATAAGGGATCGCACGGATCTGCAGCGCATTCGAGCGAACGATTCTCGCGCAATCCGGAATGTTCGGCAGCGTAATCGCCAAGATCACGAAATAGAGCTCATTGCCGAAGATGGAAACGATCGCCAGCGCCATGATAATGGCGGGAAACGCCATGAACACGTCGATGAAGCGTTGGAACAGCAGGTCGAACGTCCCGCCGAAATAGGCACTGGCAACGCCGAGCACCAAGCCGGTCGTCGCACCACTGAATGCCGCAACCAATCCAACGAAAAGCGCCGTGCGCGCGCCGTAAATCAGCCGGGTCAGGATATCGCGGCCGAACTGGTCGGTTCCGAGCCAATAGTCTGCGCCGGGCGGGACCAGCATCGCATCGAAGTTGTTCTCGACCGGATCTACCGGCGTAATCCACGGAGCAAAAATGGAAAGCACCAGCAGCGTCAAGACGATAATACCGCCAACCACCCCCAGTGGCTGACGTTTCATCAGGTGTAAGAGTTTCTCGAGGGTGGTCTGTTCTTTGAACCCTGAGTCGAGCTCTTCTACACCACTGCTAATTTCTGCAACGCTCATCCGTCACTCTCTAATCGATGAACTAACTGAATTGGCTCTAAATGCCGCCGGGCCGTCGCATCTCCGAGGAGAAGCGGCGGCCCGGTCGGTCAACACATTCTCTGCTTACTGCGTCCGCAGGCGCGGATCCAACACGTCGCGCACGGAATCTCCAAACAGGTTGAAGCCGAAGACCGCGAGTGAAATCGCGATGCCGGGGAAGATGGCAATCCACGGCTCACTCTCGATGTACTCTTCCGCCCCGCCTTGCAGCATCAGACCCCAGGCCGCCGTCGGCTCCTGGACGCCAAGACCGAGATAGGACAGCGACGCTTCAAGCAGGATCGCCTGTCCGACAAAGGCCGTCAGCATGATCAGGAACGGCGCCATGACGTTCGGCGCCATATGCCGAAGGATGATCCGGACGTGGCTGAAGCCGAGGGCACGTGCCGCGTCCACATACGGAATTTCGCGGATCGCCAGGGCGTTCGACCGCACCACCCGCGCACAGCGCGGGATGAAGGGGATCAAGATAGCGATGATCACATTCTGCGTGCTCGGGCCGAAGATCGAAACGATCGCCAGCGCCATGATGATCAGCGGGAATGCCATGAACACGTCCATGACACGCTGGAACACCAGATCGAAGGTGCCGCCGAAATAAGCGCTCATCACGCCCAGGACCAGGCCCAAGGTCGCACCCACGAAGGATGCCACGAACCCGACAAACAACGCGGTCCGCGCGCCGTAGATCAGGCGGGTCATGATGTCGCGTCCAAACTGGTCGGTGCCGAGAAGGAAGTCCCAACCCGGTGCGACGAGCATATTCGCGAAGTCGTTTTCTTCTGGATGGTAGGCGGTGAGGTAATTCGCGAACACCGCCATGATGATCATTGCCAGGACGACCAGAAAGCCCACCGTACCGAGCGGCTGCTTCTTGATCATCTCGACGGTCTTTTGGCCGAACGACTTCGTTTCCCGAAGTTCTTCTACGCCACCATCTGCGCTAACATCGACTGTTGCCATGACCTATCCTCCTAGCTGTACCGGATCCGCGGATCCAGCCAAGCGTAAAAGATATCGACGATAAAATTCGTCACCACGAATATCAGGGCCACAAGCATCACAAGCGCTTGGGTCATGTTGAAATCGTGATTTTGAACCGATTCGACGAACAGCTTACCGACACCGTTCAGATTGAAGACCTGTTCCGTCACGACCAGCCCGCCCATGAGGAAGGCGAACTCGATACCGATAACGGTCACCACCGGCAGCATGGAGTTCTTCAGCGCGTGGCGGTTGATGATGATCTTCTCGAACAGTCCCTTGGCGCGCGCCGTACGGATATAGTCCTCGCGCAGCACCTCAAGCAGTGCGGAGCGGGTCATACGCGTGGCAACCGCGGAATAGCGGTAACCCGTCGCGATCGCCGGCCAAATCAACTGCACCATGTTACCGACCGGATCGACAAAGGGCGATACATACTCAATCGGTGGCATCCATGGTTCACCCAGCCAAGCCTGTGTGGAAATCAACAGACCCAGAATGATCATGATGCCCAGCCAGAAGGATGGGATGGCGATGCCGGCGATGCTGAAGGTACGCACCGCATAGTCTAGCCAAGTATCTTGTCGTATCGCCGATATGGTTCCGAGTGGTATCGCAATGACGACGGATATCACAGTCGCCATGATCGCTATCTGCAATGACAACTGGAATCGAAGGTTAATTTCGTGGGTGATTGCCTTGCCGGTCCACATCGACTGACCAAGGTCAAAGACCATGAACCCATAAATAAACTCACCGAACTGGACGATCTTCGGATCGTTCAGGCCGAGTTCCTCCTGGCAAACCGCGATCGCTTCGTTATCGACGAAGCCGCCCTTACCGGACCTCCGCAATTCGCAGCCATCGCCGGGGATAAGCCG
>JAPPPC010000870.1:1255-2999 GCA_028817685.1 Rhodospirillaceae bacterium | reverse complement strand
TTCACACGCCCATCCAGGACGGCACCGTCATCATGTTCAATGACATCACCGCCCGCGTGAAATCGCAGGAGGAAATCGCGGAGAAAACCGCACAGCTCGAATCCCTGTCAGGCAAGCTCTCGAAGTATTTGTCGCCGCAGGTCTATGAGTCGATCTTCGCCGGCGAGCGGGACGTCGTTATCGCGACGGAGCGTAAAAAGCTCACCGTATTCTTCTCCGACATCAAGGATTTCACCGCGACGACGGAAGATCTGGAGCCCGAGGAACTAACGCACATCCTCAACGATTACCTGACCAATATGACCGAAATCGCCATCGATCATGGCGCCACCGTCGATAAGTATATCGGCGACGCCATGGTCATGTTCTTCGGTGATCCGACGACCATGGGCGTCCGGGAAGACGCGCTGGCCTGTGTCCGCATGGCGGTCGCGATGCAGCGGCGCATGGTCGATCTTCGGGCGAAGTGGAACGATCAAGGCTATGAGCGCCCCTTCCATATGCGCATCGGGATCAATACCGGTTTTCTCAATGTCGGCAATTTCGGCAGCGACGACCGGATGGACTACACCATCATCGGCGGCGAGGTGAACCTGGCCGCCCGGTTGGAGGGCATCTGCGAGCCCGACGGTATCGCGCTGGCAAATGAAACCTTTGCGCTAGTCAAGAACGAGTTCGAGGCGACCGTCGGCGAGCCCATTCAAGTCAAGGGCATCGCCCGCGATATCACGCCCTATTTTGTTCAGGGCATCTTCGACGATCTGGAAAAGGAACGGCCGTTCATCAGCAGCGAGTCGGACGCCATGCGGCTGTTCGTCGACCTCCGCATGCTGGACGAGAAAGGCCGCCTCGACACGGCCTCAGAACTGGAAGGTGCCGCCGCCCGAATACGCGGTCAGCAAAGCGCAGCGGACTGAAGCGGTCCCTACCCTTCGCCGCGCTTGTCGCGTTCGACGATGCGCGCCTGGAAGTCCGCCGTCGTGTTGGTCAGCGGAAAGGGCTCGTCCGGCACAGGCACGCCGAGAAACGCACAAAGCGGTTCCCAGCCCTCCGCCACGTTGTAGGTCAGCAAGCGATCCGGCGCGATCGTGCGCTGCACTTCGGCGATATGCGCTTCATAGACCGACTTTGCGTGGTCGGCGTCGCCGAGTTTGCCGTCGAACGTCTGGTTGACGATCAACTCATAGGCCATCTCGCGCCGGTTCCGTCCTGCCCCTTCAGGATCGGTCGCGCGCTTCATCAGGCTGGCATATATCGTGTTGTGAATGCTTTTCACCCAATCCTCGACCGGCCGGACCGAAAGCAGGACTTTGGCGTCGACGAAGTGATCGGCGAGCTCTCGCCAAAAGGCCGCCGAGGGCCAATCCACGCTCGCGCCATAGTCCGCGAAGACCTCATCCCAATCCATTGGGTCGCCGCGCACCGCGGCTTCCCAATAGGGCAGTTGGTCCGGATTGGTTCGCACTTCGAACATATGGTGGCACGGACCGAGCCCAAGCGTTTCGAGGGCCAACTTTAGAGAATTCGTTCCGGTGCGGCCGAACCCGGCGCCAACAACTTTCAAAGGCATATTGCGATCCTCGGCATTTGATTACTGTTTTTCCGGATAGGGCCGCGCCATCCCCGGGCGGACCGGAATGCGAAAGGCGTTCAACGTCATCGAGGCGGTAACGTAAAGACCGGCCAATCCGATCAGCTCGACCAGCCCATCTTCGCCGAGCACGTCAAGCGCGTCCTGGTAGGT
>JAPPPC010000870.1:0-1245 GCA_028817685.1 Rhodospirillaceae bacterium | reverse complement strand
GGGTGAAGTTGTACACGGCCGCCTCGTCTGCCTTTTCGAATACCGGCGTCTCGCGGCGCCGGATCGCCTCGACGATGTCGCTATCGATCCCCGCAGCAACGGCGGCTGGCCCGTGCGACCCGAAAACGATCTCCGCGGACCAGATGCGGCCGACCGTTATCGTCGCCAGTTCCAAGAGCCGCGGTTCCAGCAAACCGTCCTTGCGTAGATATTGCTCCAGAACCGCCAGTTTCTCCGCAAAAGCCGGGCTCCGCTGCCAGGCATGGAACGGGCCCGTGAGCGGCGTGCCATCCGGTAGGTCTTTGTTGTTCGGACGGTTCTTGATCGAATCGTAATAGCGCCGCTGCGCGGCCGGCATGTCCTCCGGTTTTAAGGGGTCCAAACGCGACATAAGCCCTCCTCAACAATCACCATCCGCCTCCTCTTCACCCGCAGCGGCTTCCTGCTGGCGGGTCCACATCTCGGCATAAGCGCCGCCTCGGCTCAGCAATTCCCCATGCCGGCCCCTCTCCACGATCACGCCAGCTTGCAGCACTCGCAGCGCGTCCGCATCGATCACGGTGGACAGACGGTGCGCAATCACCAGAGTCGTGCGGTCGCTCGATACTTCGCGCAAGCTCTCCTGGATTTCCTTCTCCGTGTGTGTATCGAGGGCCGAGGTCGCCTCATCGAACAGCAATATTGCCGGGTTTTTGAGGATCGTGCGCGCGATGGCAACCCGCTGCTTCTCGCCGCCGGACAATTTCAGCCCGCGCTCCCCGACGCCTGTCTCATAGCCATCCGGCAGATCCATGATGAAATCGTGGATGCGCGCCATCCGCGCCGCCTGCTCCACCTCCGCCGGACTGGCATCGGTGCGCCCATACAGGATGTTGTAGTAGATCGAGTCGTTGAACAGCACCGTATCCTGCGGAACGATCCCGATCGCGGCGCGCAGGCTTTCCTGCGTGATATCGCGAATATCCTGACGGTCGATCTGCACGCTTCCCGCCGCGACATCGTAGAACCGGAACAGGATACGGCTCAGCGTCGATTTGCCCGCCCCGCTGGGGCCGACGATGGCGACCGTCTTGCCCGGCGGGACAGTGAAGGACACGTCCTTCAGGATCGGCCTTCTGGCGTCGTAGTTGAAATCGACATGCTCGAAGCGCACTTCCGCACCGTTCACGGCAAGCGGCTTGGCATCCATCTTGTCCGTGATCTCGGCAGGCACCTCCAACACGTTGAACATCACCTCCATATCCG
>JAPPPC010000499.1 GCA_028817685.1 Rhodospirillaceae bacterium | reverse complement strand
TCTGACTGGTCTGTCGGTATCCGCGACGGGCGTGTTGAATCGCTTTGGCCAATTCCCGCACGCGGGCTGCTGCGCTGATCGGTACGGAACGACGCTAGGCCGCTTCCCGGGGAAGGAAGCGGCCCGCGCCGTGACGCGAAAGGGGAGAAGTGGTCGCGTCTAACCGAACAAGGCCAGGATCAACCGTTCGCTCTGTGCGGCCAGCGACAAGGAGTTGATACCCAGCTGCTGCCTGGTTTGCAGGGCGAGGAGATTGGCGCTTTCCTCGTTCAGGTCGGCCAGCGTCAGCTTGCCGGAACCCTCTTCGAGGGTGTTGACCAAATCCTCGGTGAAGTTGATGCGAGTCTGGAGGACCGTCGCGTTCGAACCCAGGATTGCGGCGCTGGTCCGGAGCGTCGTGATCGCACTGTTGACTGCGGTGATCGCCGCATCGATGTTGGTGTCGGCGGCGAAGTTGCCGACGGCGCCGGCGACGTTGATACCGCCTGTGCCGGTTGAGGAGACGATACCAGAAATTGTTAGGTTACTGCTGCCGTCCTCGTTGAAGTTGACCGCAAGGTTGTCGGGGGTAGCCTGAAGAAGGTTCGTGCCGGCGTATGTGGAGTCGTTTGCCAGCGCGTCGATCTGAAGCAACAGGGCGTCGAACTGGACAGCCAGCGAAGACCGCTCGTTCGTATCGCCGGTCGCTTTCGCTGTGATCGCGAGACCCTTGGCCTGCTCGACCAGCTCGGTAATGGCCTCGATACCGGCAATCGCCGCTTCGATCGTGCTGATGCCCTGATCGATATCGCTCTTCAGACCGTTAAGGTCGTCGGCCCGGTTGGACAGGCCTCGGGCAGCGAAAAAGGCGGCGGCATCATCCAGGGCGGAAGAAACCTTGAGGCCCGTCGAAAGACGGTCCTGGGTGCGGTCGATAAGGTCTGTCGTCCGGGACAGTGTAAGCAGGTTCGACCGTATGGCTGCTGATAGTTCAATTTTATCTGACATCGTTCTTCCCCTTCTAGGGCGTGGGTGACCGCCTCCCTCCACGACCAGGCTTCGCCTCGGACGTGCTGCAAACCGCGGCACTGGATCTCATCATTCAGATGAGGCGGTACCGTCGTCTGCGATGCTGAGTTACAGCGGTCGCAATCTTCGACTGTCAGATAGCAAGGCGAATGCCAACGCGTGGGCGCGATATTCGCTCTTTATTTCAATGGGTTATTATGGGGTGGCGAGGCCGCTTGCCGCCCGCCAGGAAGAATCGACCGGGCATTCCGGTAGGAATTGCCTGGTTACCCGGTTGATCCTTTCCCACCTCGGGCCTCTGGAAACAACCAGATGGCAACGATCATGAGCACGGCGATACCGAGGACGACCTCGCGCGCGTTGATGCCAACGACATAAACGAGTGCTGCTACCGCGGCGACGATCAAACAGATAATGATCTTCAGGTATGTTGGCATGGGTAAACTGTCCCGCCCTTGAGTCCGCTATTCCGCGGCGATCGGATGCGCCGCGGCTTCGATCGGTGATTTCGGCCGGCCGCGCAGGTCGGTCTTCAGATGTTTCGTGCTGTATCCGTTGAACAGGTGCCCCAGCAAGCCGCGGTCCAGATCGGATGTCCCGAACATCCAATCTGCGATCGGGAAGGTGAGGTTCATATTCACTTCCATCATGAGCCGCGAATTATGGTGCGCGGTGTGATGGCGGCGCAGCGTATTGACGAACGGGCAATAGCGGACGAACCAGTTTTCATCGACGTGACAGCAGAAATGCATGAACTCGTAAATGAGATACATGCTGGTCGTGGTGCACATGAGCAGCCAGCCGACATTCGGCGAGATCAGATAGCCCAGGATCACGCCGCCCGGCGCGGACATCAGGATGAAGACCACGAGGGCGTAGGGCGGGAAGACGGTAACCCGCCAATCTCCCTGGTCCCGGAACCGCATCTCACTGTCGGAGAAGAACTGGTGGTGGTTCAGGGTATGCCGGATGTAGATCGGCCGAAGACCCTTGATCGTAATCGGGCGGTGCATGACATGCGTGTGCAAGAACCATTCGAAGATGTTGCACATCAGGAAAACGGCGGGGATCGTCAGCCATTCCCACCACTGCACGGCGGCGATGTTCTGGGTGTATACATACATCGCCGGAATGCCAATGCCGTAGATGACGGCAATATGGACATAGCCATTGTACCAACCGTCGATCCGCGAACGGTATTCGCGCCGGAACGATGCTTGTTTGTCACTCATCATGGCTTCGATCCTCCGTCGATTTCGGCAAGGGCTTTGTCTATATCAGCCGCCGTCAGTTCCCAGTCATTGTCGAGGTTTGCGATAATGCGCCGCATGAATGCGTCGCACAAGTCGAGGGCCTTGGCGTCATCGCCCAGATGGTGCGCCAATAATGCAAGAGCGAGCTGTGCCGGTTCGACGCCTTCATACGTCCACTCGAATCCCCGATCCGTGAATCGTTTCAGATCGGTGCGCGGATCGAGTGGTTCTCCGTCTGCGAGAACCTGCACCCCATCGATCGTGCGTGCGCCTTCATAGCTGGCCATACGCTGCAAACCTCATCTGATATATCTGTGATATATTAACGGTCGGATCGAACCCTGTAAACCGGTTTCCGGCGCTATTCGTCACGATAAAGAATAGCTTTTCCGATCACGTCGCGTTTCGCAATGACATCCAACCCTTGAATGACCTGATCGAACGGAAAGCGATGCGAAATATGGGTCCGTATACGGCCTTCGGTGGCCCATTTCAGGAGCGTATCCATATTCGCCTTGGCGGTTGCGGGATCGCGCCGCGACATGGAGCCCGCGCGGATACCGGTTACCGAAGCGCATTTGATGAGCAGATGATTTGTGCGGGCTTCTGCCGCACGGCCGCCCGTAAAACCGACGACGACGAGGCGTGCCCCCATGTTGAGGCAGCGCATCGACTCATCGAATACATCCCCGCCGACCGGGTCGAAAACGACATCCACGCCGTTTCCGCCGGTCAGCTC
>JAPPPC010000385.1 GCA_028817685.1 Rhodospirillaceae bacterium | reverse complement strand
CGACAGCGCGGCTGGTAGGGCCAGTCTCCGACACGTACGGACGGAAACCGAGCCTGTTGGCAGGGACAAGCTTTCTAACCCTGGGGTCCTTGGGGCTGGCATTCTCGCCCGGCTTCGTTGAAGCCGTCGCGTGTTGCGTGTTGATCGGTATCGGCGGCGGGATGGTACCCGCGACCTGCATCGCAGTCATCGGGGATATCTTCCCGGCGCCGCGCAAACCCATGTCGATTGCGACCATCACCAT
The DNA here is from genome assembly GCA_028817685.1 of Rhodospirillaceae bacterium. GTDB lineage: Bacteria > Pseudomonadota > Alphaproteobacteria > UBA8366. Next base: position 2,761 of record JAPPPC010000385.1, on the reverse strand, counting down.
GCAGCCAGGCATGAGCAGTGTCATCGCCGTCCCCCTGGCAGCCGTGTTGGGAGATTTCGCCGGATGGCGTGTGGCCTTTGCAGCTCTGGGCGGCGCGTTGTTGCTCGCTACGCTGATCCTTTACCGGCTCGTGCCAAACAACCGCCCCCCGTCGGCCCAACTCAATTTTGTTGAACGGTTTCGACGGGTGGCCGCCTGCTCGGTCACCTGGCGGATGGCGGGCACCAACCTCCTGGCGCGGATCACATGGGGTGCCGTCATCACCTTCTTTCCCGCCTTTTTGATCGTTTCCTATGGCTTGCAGATTGTGGAGGTTGCGCTGCCGGTGGCCATTGTCGCCCTGGGGGGAACCATTGCACCGTTGCTGGGCGGAAAGATCGGCCAGGGTAGGAAGCGTCACGCCACCACCGCCGCATTGCTGCTCACCGCAATCGTCCCCGGCCTGGGCATATTCCTGCTGACCCCGGGACCCTGGATTTCCGTCGCCTTGGCAAGTTTCTTCCTGTTTTTGATGGTGCCCGTGACCACTGTTCTGATGATCGTTATTGCCGAGGCGGGGGGCGCCTACCGAGGCAGCCTGAACGGCGTCATTTCCTGCACCAACTGGGGTGGAACAGCTTTGGGCGCGGCCATCGGCGGGCTGCTCGTCGCCCATGTCGGCTACGGTGCCCTCTCATTCCTGTTGACCGGGGCAATTCTGGCAAGCGGGCTGCTCATGATCATCGCCGCGAATGACAGCGCGGTCGCCCGCGCAAAGACGCACTTCGCGGCGTCGCCGGACCGGATCGAGCTATAGTCCGATACGGCCGACACCGCTGCGCTGGAGGTCAATAGGTCGCGCGGCCGCCGGAGATATCGAAGACAGCGCCTGTCGAGAAGGCGCAGGCCTCCGAGGACAGCCAGGCGACCAGTTCCGCGATCTCCTCGACCTTGACGAAGCGGCCCATCGGAATCTTGGAGAGCATGTAGTCGATATGCTCCTGTGTGATCTGGTCGAATATCCGCGTCTTGGCGGCCGCCGGTGTGATGCAATTGACCCGGACGCCGGTGTCCGCCAATTCCTTGCCGAGCGACTTGGTCAGCGCGATGACGCCGGCTTTCGCGGCGCTGTAGGCGGATGCGTTCGGATTGCCCTCCTTGCCCGCGATCGAGGCGATATTGACGATGCGGCCATAATCCTGCGCCGCCATGACCGGTACCACGGCGCGGCAACAATAGAAGACACCGTTCAGGTCGATATCGATGACGCGGCGCCATTCATCCAGCGGGTAGTCTCGGACCGGGACAGCCGCACCGGCGATGCCGGCATTGTTCACCAGGATATCGAGCCCACCGACCGTACGCTGCGCTTCATCGACAGCAGCGGCGATCGTGTCCGGATCGGTGACGTCGACGGCGACGCCGCGCGCACCTTCGCCCAAGCTGGCGACCGCTTCCGCCAGCAACGCCTCATCCCGATCCCACAGCGCCACCTGCGCCTCCTGTGACAACAGTTTCGCCGCGATCGCATAGCCGATGCCCTGTGCGCCGCCGGTGATCGCTGCCCGCTTCCCTTGCATACCGTCACTCATTACATGCCCTCCCCCGGCGCCAGTTCGGCTTCATTATATGGCGCAAGAAAAACGGCGCACGGAGCAAACCCGTACGCCGTCAAAAAAATTAGACGACTATCGTTGCAACGACGCTACTTGATGCGCTGCAACTCGCCCTGGATCGACTTCACTTCCTGACCTTCCAGGAAACGCTGGAAATTGAGCTTCATGCCATTCTCGGTCAGGGTCCGGTCATAGACCTGCATGTCGTAACTGCCGTCCGGGGTCACGATCAGCGCATACACCGTCAAGGTATCGCCGCGCATCCGCGCCCAGACGTAAGGATCACCCTTCAACGGATCGTTCGGTGCGCGGTTGCCGAAGACATCCTTGCGCATCGCTGACTGGTAGATATCGCCGCGCTTGGTCTTGCGGAAATCGATCGAATAGGATTTGCGCTTGGCTTTGCCGCCCTTGCGCAAGCTGACGGTCGTCCAGGAGACGTTGAAGCCGCGCCGGATCCCCTTGATCTCGACATTGATGTCACGGGCCTTGACCTCACCGGTCCCGGCGGAAACCGTCCGCCCAGTATACTCACCGTAAAAATCCTCGATCGGCCGATCGGCCGCGACAGCCCCGGCCGCACTGGCGGCCCAGAGAAGCGCGATACTGGTCAGTATGGCTTGCAAAAATCTCAACATGAATTCACCCGATCACAAATCGTGTCGTTCGCTAGCATATCCTACGTTGTCTCTATTTGCTCGCGATCAACTACCGGCACCGAAAACTTTTTGCAGCAATGCCGTCGAGCGCTTCACCGGGTTCTCCCGGATCGCCGCCTCTTCGCGCGCGAGATACAAGAACAACGCGTCCAGGGCCCTTTCAAGCACATGCGTGGTTAAATCTGCCTTAACGTCCGGCACGAAAGGCACTGCCTTGTATTGGCCCATCATCGAATCGTATGCCTGGATCGCGCCGACTTCGGACAGGGTCGAGTCGACCACCGGCCGCATGCTGTCGGTCAGCGGGCCGGACATCTTACCCTTGAAATATTGTGTCGCCGCGTCCTTCGGGCCCTCATAGATACGTTTGGCGTCATCCAGCGACATATCGGTAATGGCGTTCCAGAACACTTCCTTCGCCCGAGGTGTCTCCGCTTCAGCCTCCATGTTGAGCTTCAATTACAGATAGTACGCGAATCCTGAAGAGCAGACCGACAGCTGGGTCGT